>JAGGWH010000035.1 GCA_021157585.1 Bacteroidales bacterium
ACATTTAAGTCATTTATTTTGTCTTAAATAATATTTAAGTATTTTATAAAATTCTTAATTTTTTTCTTAATTATATCTATATTTTCTTGAATTAGTATACTTTTTAATGTACTTTTACATTTCATTAAAACAAAAGACAAGGAGCTATGCACGAGTTGTTTACTTTTCTTAACAACCCCTATTTAGTCGTTTTGGAAGAAAGCCTGAAAAGCCTACCCGGAATTGAGCGCATAGATTTATTGTTTTATAATGTAGAAAACTCCAAAACTGAACTTCATAGTGTCGGGCGCACAAATAACAAGCAACAGGCAATACGACTTAATTTCACAAAAGAATCGTTGGATACGCTAAACACATTTAGGAGAAAACAGAGTAATCAAAATTGGCTCAGAATAGATAATATCCCCTATTCTAATTATAAAGAAAACGAAATTAAGCAAGACCTATTTTCCGAATTTGACAGTCACGTTTTATGTTTGGCTTTTCCAAATACTACAGATTACTCCAAAGACTTATATCTTTTCTATTTTAGGAAAAACACTAGCGACTTTGGTTTAAGCAGAAACGACAAAGTACTAACTACCTCTAATAAAGCTATTATCGGACATTTACTTTACAATAGTTTAAATGCCCAACTAAATACTATTAAACACAATCAAAATAGTTTAAAAATAATTAATGAGCATACTCGCTTAATTTTAGAAAATAAGAATAAAATTAAACTTGAGAATATCGCATTAAAAAATAGAAATAAGGAAAATATCCTTCAGCTTACAGAATTCTTAATCAATGATTTAAATAATAGCGATAAGGATATATTTTATTTATCAGAAGATGCAAAAGACAAAATTGGTGAATTTTCAAATGGCATATTTGAATTAAAAAAACAATTAAGCATAGCTATGTCTTTGGCTAAAACCATAAATTTTGGAACAGGTGTATACGAGCATATTATAAAATCTGATTACCTTAATTTTAAATCATCAGAAGAAATACAAAGCAAATCCCTATCTACAGAAATTTTATCTGAAGAAAATACAAAACACCGACATTCTAAGACTTTCGATTTCCTTAACGATATGGAGCAAGCAGCTCAATTGCTTCTTAAACAAAACTGGAAACTTACCAGTGCAAATGTTGGCCATAAATTAGAAAAACCTATTACTGCAGCGGCTATATCGGATAAGTTAAAACATCATACTCCTAAGATTATAAGTCTTTTAGAACAATATCCGGCCAAATGGCCTCTTATTCGGAAACGCTTCCGCCCATTGCAAAATGTAATTGTAAAGGCAGAAAATAAGTCGTTTGAAAGAGCAAGTTAATTTCCCTTTATTACCATCTGTATTGGCATAAACCCTAACTTTGAATAAACTTTCATTCAAAACACTATGTCCATTAAGAAATACTTTATTGTTTTTATTTCTATTTTGAGTTTTGGACTAATCAATGCTCAAGAAAGCAAAAATTTTATCCAATACGTAAATCCTTTTGTAGGCACAAAAAATATGGGACATACCTATCCTGGAGCCACTCGCCCTTTCGGGATGGTACAGCTTAGCCCCGAAACAGATAACCAAGCTTATGCCATTAATGGAAAATACAATCCTCAAACTTATGAATATTGCTCTGGTTATCAATTCAAAGATTTTACTATTGTGGGTTTTAGTCATACCCATTTTAGCGGTACCGGTCATTCCGATTTAGGTGATTTTTTGGTGATGCCAACCGTAGGAAAATTGCTATTAAATCCGGGGACTTCTTCAGCACCGGAAACAGGATATCGTTCTCGCTTTTCGCATAATAACGAGAAAGCAGAACCAAATTATTATCAAGTTTATTTATCTGATTACCGGATAAATGCAGAATTTACCTCAAGTAAAAGAGTAGGTTTCCATCGCTATACTTTCCCTAAAACAGATAGCGCAAATATCATACTCGATTTAATGGCTGGGATTTACAATTTTGAAGAGAAGAATGTCTGGACTTTTATTCGGATTGAAAACGATACATTGGTAACGGGATATCGTCAAACTCAGGGTTGGGCAAGAACGAGAACAGTCTATTTCGCTCTTTCATTTTCCAAACCGATAAAAGAATACGGCCATAAAAAATACGACAAACAGCTTTATCGCGGGTTTTGGCGTAAGTTTGACGAAACAAAAAACTTTCCTGAAATGGCTGGACGCCAGATTCGAGCTTACTTTCAGTTTGATATGGATGAAGGCGAAGAGATTCTTTTAAAGTTTGCTCTTTCATCAACATCTACTGTCGGGGCTTTGCGTAACTTAAAAGCTGAAATTCCACACTGGGATTTTAATCGTATTAAAAAGGAAGGTCAAGATGAATGGAACCAAGAATTGGCTAAAATTCAGGTTGAAACTCAGACTTTAGCCGATAAAGAAACATTTTATACTGCACTTTATCATAGCTTTTTAAGCCCAATAGAATATATGGATGTGGATGGCGCATACAAAGGATTGGACGGCAATATTCATTATGCAGAAGGCTTTACGAATTACACCATTTTCTCTTTATGGGATACCTATAGAGCGCTTCACCCCTTGTTTAATCTTATTCAACCTACAAGAAATAAAGATATGATGGAATCTTTATTGGCGCATTACGATCAGAGTGTACATCCAATGCTTCCGGTTTGGTCGCATTATGCTAACGAAAACTGGTGTATGATTGGTTACCACAGCGTTTCTCTTTTAGCCGATGCAATGATAAAAGGCGTATTGAAGCCCGAATCTTATCAAAGAGCATTATCTGCTTCTGTTCAAACTGCAAATACATCATATTATGATGGTATTGAATTTTATAAAGAGCTTGGCTATGTTCCTGACGATAAAAACTCTTATTCCGTTTCAAAAACTTTGGAATATGCTTATGACGATTGGTGTATTGCTCAAATGGCAAATACTTTGAATGATAAAAAAGTGTCTGAGAAATTTGAAACGAGAGCACTCTCCTATCAAAATGTCTTCAATCCAGATAAAGGATCTATGGCTCCAAAATTGGCCAATGGCGAATGGCGAAAAGACTTTGATAAACTGAGTACACACGGACAAGGTTTTATTGAAGGTAATGCTTGGAATTACAGCCTATACGTTCCTCAAGCTCCTGATAAATTAATCTCCTTGATGGGTGGAAAAAAGGCTTTTGAGCTCCATTTAGATTCATTATTTACCCAGCATTTAGATGATGAATATTTTGCTCATACCGAAGATATTACCCGAGACGGAATTATCGGATTATATGTGCACGGAAACGAACCTGGTCATCACATCCCCTTTCTTTATAATTGGACAAATGCTCCCTGGAAAACACAGGAACGGGTTCGGATGATTATGAAAACGATGTATTCCAATTCAAACGACGGTTTATGTGGCAATGATGATGCCGGTCAGATGAGTGCTTGGTATATTTTTAATGCTTTAGGCTTTTATCCCATTGCACCAGGATCAGACCGCTATGCTATTGGTAGTCCAAACGTAAAATCTGCAAATCTAACTTTCGAAAACGGAAATCAGTTGCAAATAAAAGTGCTAAATCAAAGTCCAAAGAATGTTTATATAAAACATATTAGACTAAATGGTAAAATAATAAATCGCTTGTATTTAACTCATAATGAATTAATGCAGGGCGGTATTTTAGAGTTTAAGATGGGAAGTAGCCCAAATAAAAAAGCGGTTTCAATTGCTCCTTAAATCCATTTTATTAAAGAGAAATCTTCGGGATAAGCCAAATTATCTGATTTAGGACTTATACGAAAAACATAATCGTAAACACCAGCTCTTTCAACAGGAATAGCGCAAGAATAAAGCACATTACCGTTAGGTAAATTTTCTACTTTCATCTCTTCCTTATAGATGATTCGCTTAATTTCATCTTCTTCTTTTTCACCAAAAAGGATTTCAACGCGTACATCTTCTGCAGAAAGCTCGGCTAAGTTTATCTCAATTCGAGCCATAAAAGTATCGCCTAAATTAAGAGTATGATCCTGATAACTTTGCGGCAATTCTTCAGAAATAATCTGTATATCCTCCCATTGATTAACAATTTTTTCTTTCCATTTTGCTAAACTCGAAGCTACCTCAAAATTATTAGCATAAAAAGCTTTAGAGCTAACAAACAACTTATTGTAAAAGCGATCGAAATAATCATCAAGCATACGTTTCATCGTAAAATGAGGTGCAATTTGTGTAAAGGTATTTTTGATGTGAGCAATCCACTGATCAGAAACGTCACTATTATCTTTGTTGTAATATGCTTTTACAATTTCCGATTCCAATTTAGAATAAATAACTTCTGCATCCAGCATATTTTGCATATTTTGTTCTAAATAGGTTCTGCTTTCTTCTAAAGCCCAACCTGCCCCATCGGTATATCCTTCGGCCCACCAGCCATCGAGAACAGAGAAGTTCATCACACCATTCATAACGGCTTTTTCCCCACTTGTTCCAGAAGCTTCTAATGGTCGTGTTGGAGTGTTTAACCATACATCAACACCACTAACCAAATGCTTAGCCAATTCCATATCATAATTTTCTATAAAGAGAATCTTTCCAATAAAATCAGGCATCTTAGAAACTTCTATAACACGTTTTATTAAATCTTGTCCGGCCTTATCGTGCGGATGAGCTTTTCCGGCAAAAAGAAACTGTATAGGTTGTGTTGTACTGGATACCAGTTGACGTAAACGATCTAAATTAGTAAATAATAAATGTGCTCTTTTATAGGTAGCAAAACGACGAGCAAAACCAATAGTTAAAGATTTTGGGTTCATATTTTCCATCACTTGAACAATATAAGCAGGATGCTCTTGACGCTCTTTTAACTCCTGTGTCAGTCTAACTTTCAAATAATCAAATAAATGTCTTTTCTGATTGAGATGTAACTCCCAAATACGATCATTAGAAATATCGTTGATAGTCTTCCATACTTTCTCATCGCTTTGTGTTTCCAAAAAATCTTGACCAAAAAGTTCGTGATGAAATTGCTGCCATTCTTTGGATGTCCAAGTGGAATAATGCACTCCATTAGTAACATATCCAATATGTAATTCGTCGGCATAATACCCATCGTAAAGCGACTTAAACATTTCTTGACTAACATGCCCATGAATACGGCTTACACCATTCATCTCTTGCGACATACGTGCTGCGAGTACACTCATAGAAAATTTTTGATTGCCCTCATTTTCCGTCCATCGTCCCAAGTTCATAAAGTCATTCCAAGTTAGTTGAAGACGGTCTGCATAATGAGGAATATATTTTCTCAATATACTTTCTTCAAAAGCGTCATGACCGGCAGGAACGGGAGTATGCGTTGTAAATAAAGTACTTGCACGCACAACTTCTTTAGCCTCATTAAAACTTAAATTATCGTTTTGAATTAAGTTTTTTAAACGTTCCAAAGAATTGAAAGCTGCATGACCTTCATTAGCGTGATAAATATCCGGTTTTAAGCCTAATGTTTCTATTAAGCGAATACCTCCAACACCTAATAACAGCTCCTGTTTTAAACGATTTTCCCAATCGCCACCATAAAGCTGATGGCTGACTTTTTTATCTTCTTCAGAATTTTCTTCAATATCTGTATCGAGCAAATAAAGTGGAATGCGTCCAACTTGTGCTAACCAGACTTTAGCCTTCATATTTCTGCCCGGCAAAGCAATGCTTACCGTTGCCCATTTGCCGTCAGACAAACGCACAGGAACAACAGAAAGCCGAGAGAATTTTTGAGGATTATAAATATCTATTTGATTACCACTGACTGATAATTTTTGCTTAAAATATCCATAACGATATAAAAGACCTATGCCAATCATATTTACGTTAGAGTCAGAAGCCTGCTTTAAATAATCGCCTGCCAAAATGCCTAAACCGCCTGAGAATATTTTTAAACTATCGTCGATGCCGTATTCCATGCTGAAATAGGCAATTTGTTGTTTTGGCTTTTCCTTAGCTTTTGCCATATAAGCCTCGAACTTATTCATTACTTTTTCATAATGAGCCATAAAATCCTTATCGGATAAAAGTTTATCATAGCGTGCCTGCGAAATTTCTTCAAGCATAGCAACCGGGTTCTTCTTTAGTTTTAGCCAAAGCCCTCCTCCCATTCTATCAAAGAAATCTTGTGCACAATAGTTCCACGACCACCAAAGATTTTTGGTCAGTATCTCCAATTTTTGTAGCTCTTTGGGTAAAACAGGGCGAACCAAGACTTTTTTCCAATTAGGTTTTTGAGAAACTTTCAACACATTGGATTGCACCAAGCTAAACTGCTCCTGACCGGCAACTTCTTTTACTCTTGCTGAAACCTTTTCAAGAGCTTTAGTATAGGTTTCTTCATAATATTCTATAAAATTCTTCCATTGTGCCGCTTCTGCAATACGTACAGCGTCTTTTTTTGCCTGACCTATATATTTTGTCTCACCGCGGTAGAAATTTAATATATGATCTGTAATACTCTGAATAACTTCTCTTTCGTTAATATCGCTGCGAGGCACTACTTTTAGTCCATTATTTTCTTCAAAGGAAGCTTGTACCCAACGGCCAAAGCCCGATAATGAAGTAGTTACAGAAGGTACTCCAAAAGCAAGACTTTCTAATGGGGTGTAGCCCCAAGGTTCATAATAAGATGGAAAAACGCTCAAATCGCAGACGGATAAAAGATCGTAATATTTTTGATTAAAAATACCATCTTCCCCTTGCAAGTACGCAGGAACACTAATTACTGTGAGCAAATCATCGGCAGCATTAATCAGTTCAAGCTCATCCATTTTGTTTTTGATAGGATCATGATTCTCATCCGTTAATTGATGCGTAAATCGTTTGCCTAAAAAATTACTGGAATTTATATTTAAAGCTTTGGCTAATTCTATATCTACACCTCTAATACCGGCAGGAATCATTAAAAAGGCGATTACCTTCCTTTTTTCAAGCTTAGATTTTAGCTGATTAAGAGCTTCAAGGAAAACATCAATTCCTTTATTTCTATATTCGTATCTGCCGCTAATAACAAGCAATAAGGTATCTTTATCAAACTTATTATTTGTCATTTTACTTGCTACTTTCAGTAATAAATCTCTGTTATTTTCCCGTTTAACTTCCTTTGCAGGAGCAACTAATCTTCCATCAAAGCCATTGGGAGTCACAATATCTACTGCCTTACCTAAGAAATATTTACATTCAACATTAGTTACTTCGCTAACAGTTGTAAACATATCGGCATTTTGAGCGGCTAATTTTTCTAAGGAGTGCTTGGCAACAACAGAGAATTCCCGAGCTACCATATCAGGATTGTATTTATCAATTTGATCGTAAAGTGGTAAACCATTACCCGCAATGGAGCGACCTAAAACTGTTGCATGTGTTGTAAATACAGTCGCTATAGACGGGTTGTTTTGTTTTAAATACAATATAGCTGAAGCAGTCATCCACTCATGAAAATGAGCTGCTATTCCGTCTTGATAAACGCCATAATATTTTTGAAAGCTATCAATCAACCTACCGGCAGCATAGCCAAACAAGGCAGGCTCTATATAATCCCAGCCTCCTGAGATTGAATCCAGTTTATAAGTTTCCCACCAAGAGCCGAAAATTTGATCTTTTTTATTAAAATATGGTTTGAAATCGATTAAAATAGCTATAGGATTTCCTTTGATATTCCAACGACCTATTCTAAAATTTATTCCTTCTGACTGTGCATGCGCTGTCCAGTCAGTAAATAATGATTTATCTTCTGTAAATTCCGGGTTCTTGCTTGTTTCCATCCAAACGTCAGGGCCAATAAAAAAGTAGTTATCGCCATATTTTGGTTGAATAGCAGGTGCTTTTGAGGCTAAAACGGTGTGGATACCACCAATTTTATTACAAACCTCCCAAGCGGTTTCAAATATATATTTTGTTTTCATGATTTATCCTATTTAAATATTATGGTTGCGCAAGAACTTCCAGACAGGGCTGAAACCTTGCTAATAATTGTTCAATATTTTAAGCTGAGATTATGCCAAAAGTTAAATCTTCCGACGAATACTCTCTTTGTATTCATCTATTTCTCTACCGGATAAAGCATCTGTATTTTTTCGTAAATCTTGAATTTTCTTCAGGTTCTTTTTTCCTATTACCTTCATAATTTTATCACGAATATTTTGATTACTTTCAAAAAACAAGACAGTTAGCTCATCCGTATTTAGTTCTTTAATAATCTGTTTAAGCTTAACATTGGTACATTTTTCAACAATATTAAACACATCTTCTTGCAGTATTTCCAATCGTTTATTTACTCTTTTTCTTCGACCTAAGCCTGCTCTGTCTAAACGAATATAAAAATCAGAAAGGATATTCATGAAATTTATAAAAGCCTCATAAGGAGAACTATATGGCGTAAAATATTCATGAACATCACCATCGGAAAACCATTTAGTACACATATAATAAAAATGGTCACTGGCTTGTAATTTCAGCCAATCTTTTTGTAATACGGGATCTTTACAATTCCGCATAGCCGTTTCAACAGTATAAAGTTTATCGAAAGCTTCATCTTGGATTTCGTTTCCGAGCCAAGCGGTTAAATCACGTTCTTCATCTGCCCAGCTAATAGCATTTGGAACTTGTATAGCCGCAATAGGTTGGTATTCCTTACTTACTTCCGAAGGTGTTTTAAAACTTAAATTGGGTTTATTCAATATTTTTTCCGGAAGATTACGCATAAATTCAAAAATACCTGTTTCTGCCCATTGATGCTCGCCAAAAGTTTCATAATCCATAAACAAATTTACCACTTGCTCTTTTGGATTTAAATTGTTCAACCAATCGGAAAATTTATCTGTTGTTAAAGGCCATTCACTCCACTCCTGATTAGAAAAACGAAAAGCGATATCATCGCTCAATTGGAAATTACGAAGCAAAACTTTTAGGCGAGGATTAATTGCATTAGTGTACACAAAATTGGGACTTTTCCAACCCAAAATATGCTTTGCTCCTTCAGTGAGTATAGTTTTAAATCCTAAATCAGCCACGGTTTCTCCAATATCATCGGAATAGATTAGCTCTGTATTTCTAAAAGTTTGTGGATTAAGACCAAACAGCTCTTTAATCCTTTTCTGATGCATCTGAATTTGGCGTATAAATTCTTCTTTGCTTTTCATTCCGGCTAAGGAATGAGCATAGGTTTCTGCCAAAAATTCAACATTTCCCGTTTGTGCCAAAGCTTTGAAGCTCTTCAATACCTCAGGTGTATATTCTTGAAATTGATCCAAAGCCATACCGCTAATTGAAAAACTGACTTTAAACTTTTTGCCGTATTTCTTAATAAGATCAAGCAATAAATTATTCATCGGAATATAGCTTTTTGCGGCTACCCTTTCCATTATAGATTTATTCAAATAATCATCATAATAATAATGATCATTACCCAAATTAAAAAAACGGTATTTTTTTAAACGATACGGTTGATGAACCTGAAAATAAAGACAAACTGATTGCATATTATTGTTTTCTAATTCTATTTATTTGACAAAACACTTTCGTATATTGTTTTTACCTGTTTTGCGGCATATTCCCATTTAAGATTATCTACTTCTTCTACTCCATTTTTAATAAACATTTGCGATAGAGAATTATAATGAAGTAAGCCATAAATAGAATCAGCCATACTTTCTACATCCCAAAAGTCGACTTTAATAGCATTGGTAAGTACTTCGGCTACTCCCGATTGCTTTGAAATGATTACCGGCACATTGGAGCGCATTGCCTCCAATGGTACTAATCCAAAGGGTTCTGAAACAGATGGCATTACAAATACATCTGAAAGCAGAAACATTTTATCGACATCAGTTCCTTTTAAAAAGCCTGTAAAATGAAACTTATCAGCAATTTTCAATTCGGCAACACGTTTTATCAAAGACTCAAACATATCACCATTTCCAGCCATTACAAAACGAACATTATCATCTCTTTCAATAACAAGTTTTGCGGCTTCTAAAAAATACTCCGGTCCTTTTTGAAAAGTCAGGCGACCCAAAAAAGTTACTACTTTTTCCTTTACCGATCTGTTTGCTACAATATTCTCTTTATCTACGGGTTCGATAGCATTATGTACTGTTTGTATTTTATCAGGATTGATACCATAATGTTTTATAACAATATCTCGGGTAAGATTACTCACGGTAATAACTTTATCGGCAGTACTCATACCTTTTTGCTCAATACCAAATACTTCGGTATTTATACGATCTTCTCCTGCTCTGTCATATTCTGTAGCATGCATATGAACAACCAAAGGTTTACCGGAAACTTCTTTAGCCGCAATACCTGCCATATATGTCAACCAATCGTGAGCATGAATAATATCAAAGTCGTATTGAGCAGCAATACTTGCGCCCACCATAGCATATCGAGCAACTTCTTCCATTAGGTTTTTACCATATTTCCCAGAAAAAGTATATTTCTCACCTAAAATCAGATGCTCTTTTTCTTTGATTGAATGTTTAACATCTTCGTGAATTTGAGCAAAATCTTCAGGATCGATATAGGGACGGATATTGGAACCAATCTCGAGATACGTTAACTTCTCCCAAAACTCTTGAATATTTTTCTGTTTATAATTTACCGGAATATCACTAGCGTTAACAATACGAACAGCACGTTGATCTTCATCGCCAAAGGCTTTAGGAACAACAAAAATCATTTCCACTCCATGCTTAAGCAAACCCTTAGTTAAACCGTAAGATGCAGTACCCAAGCCACCTGTAATATGTGGTGGGAATTCCCAACCAAACATTAATACTTTCATATCTGCTTAGTTTTATTATTTTCTACTCTAAACATTAAACTTAAAATGGCGGATACACTCCAAGCTTGTGAGACACCTCCTTTTCCTTCGTATGGAGGATCGCCATTATATAACTCTGAAATACTTCCAATTCCATGTTCAAACATTTCCTCTTCAAAACGATCTACAATAGCTTGTATTTCACCAATTGCTCCTTTTCCATATAAATAGAAAAGCACATCAGCATAAGGAATTAACAACCAAGGCCAAACAGCACCATTATGATAGCTGTTATCTCTAATTTCTATATTTCCTTCGTATTTTGATTTGTATTTTGGATTTTTTGGAGATAAACTTCTAATTCCACGAGGAGTTAAAAGCTCTTGTTTTACAACATCGAGTATAGATTTACGTATTTCATCAGCCAAAGGCGAAAAATTTAAAGAGGCTGCTATCAACATATTAGGTCTAACATCCCAACATTCTTCGCTTTCATTAACAAAATCGGCCAAATAATTATGTTTAATATCGGTAAAAACTTCTAAAAAGCTTTGTCCTGTTTTTTCTAATTGATCTGTCCAGAATATACTGTGATCTTTTTTCTTGAATTTAGTTTCGAGGGATAAATAAAAAGCAATAGCATTATACCAAAGAGCATTTATTTCTACAGCAAAGCCTGCACGTGGTGTAACTGCTTTACCAAACAAAACTGCGTCCATCCAAGTTAAAGGAACGTTTTCCTTAGAGGCGTAGATAAGTCCATCAGGCTTCATTTGAATCCCAAGTTCGGGCTTCCCGTTTTTATATGCTTCTAAAACTTCAAGCATTGGTTTAGCATATTTCCTCCAAACCAATTGATCTTTAGCGGTATAATAGATATATTTTTGAAGTGCCCAGAAAAACCATAGAGAAGTATCTGCTGAATAAAAATCTACTTCATCTCCTGTGCCTTTATTAGGGAAAAATCCGTTTTGCTGTTTTGCTACCCAAGTATCTAAAATATTGATAAATTTCTTTTCATCACCCAAAGCCAATGTTAAGCCCGGAAGCGAAACAAAAGTATCTCTACCCCAACTACCTTTCCAAGGCAATCCGGCAGCAATTTCTGTCTTTCCGACTTGTTCAATAAGAAATTGTTGAGAAGCATTTATCAAATTATTTTTAAAGCTATCGCGAGGAACTCGTTTTTTTAATTGTAGACTAAACTGTCGGGAGAAAGTACTTGGAACTCCTTCTTTTATACCAGCCTGAAGTATTACACTCTCACCCTTTTTAATGGCAAACTCAAAATCACCCGGAGCCAAAAGATCTTCGTGACCAGCATATCCCCTTTTTATCTCCTTCATATATTCAAAATCAGAATACCAATCGGGATGATGAATATAATCTACAGCCTTTGAAAATTGCAGATAAAGCGGTGTAAATCCGGGATACAATTGCATTTTAAAACCGTTATTCACTTCTTTATAAGAAGTGTCGGCAATGGTATTAGCATGAGTTAAATCATGAATATTTCTAAAAGCAAGCAAGGGTTTAATCCTGAATATTGTTTTAGATTTAGCCTCCAACAAAGTGTATTTCAAAAACATACTCGCTTTTTTATCGCTAAATACACTTTCTACACTCAGCACAACACCACCTACTCTATAAGTAATTTTAGGAATAGGATCAGATATATATTCCCGCATATATTTATGTCCTTTGGGATTATACTCTCCTCCTTTGTATTTATGAATTCCCAAATTAAATGATGCATCATGTTGAATAACAGTTAAGTCCAGAGACGAAAGCAATACGTGATTTTCGTTTCCAAAATTAGGCTGAGGGACAACAAGAAGACCATGATATTTTCTGGTATTACAACCAATTACAGTACTACTTGCATAAGAGCCACTCCTGTTAGTTCTAACGAATTCTTTGCGCAATGCAAATTTTAAGTTGGTTAAATGTTTTTTATCAAATTGAATATAACTCATTAACAAATCCTTAAGTCGAAATATTAAACAAAAAAATACACTGAAAATTAAATACAAAGATACCTTAATTTCTTACAATGTATATTTACTCCAAATCAAAATTAACAAAAAAATAATATGCAAACGATTGCTGTTCAGAAGTATTACGAGTTTTCTTCCTTTGAATAATTATAAATATTAAGAATATAATCTATTGTATTTGTTTAAATTTGCTAAAATTTTGAATCATGGCTGTTACATTAATTCAAACCGGAGGTACTATAGATAAAGATTATCCTAAATCAATAAATGGTTGGGCTTTTGAAATTGGAGATCCCGCTTTCATCAGAATAATTGAAAAACTCCCAAAAACAATAGAATGGGAAATTGTTACTTTGCTCAAAAAAGACAGTACAGAACTAACAGAAACCGACCGCAATAAAATATTAAAAGCTTGCCAAGCAGCATCCAACACTCAAATTATTATTACTCACGGAACAGATACTCTTTTAGAAACGGCTTTATCACTTAGCACTATAAAAAATAAAACCATTGTAATTACAGCTGCAATGCGGCCGGAAAGATTCAGCAATACAGATGCGGATATTAATTTCGGAATGGCTCTAGCAGGCGTTCAAACACTTTCGCAAGGTATTTACATCGCTATACAGGGAATTATTGCACCTTACTATAAATTGGATAGAAATCTTGAAAGCGGACTTTATTTTATCAAATAAAAAAATGATACAAACACCAAATAAAACGGCACTTTTAGAAGCTAGAAAAAAAATAGAGAAATATATTCACAAGACTCCTGTTTTTAAATCTTCAGCTCTTAATGAAATAAGTGGAGCTCAGCTATTTTTTAAAGCTGAGAATATGCAAAAGATGGGCGCATTTAAGATGCGAGGAGCAATGTATGCAACACTTCAGCTAAGTAAAGAGCAACAACTTAAAGGAATAGCAACTCACTCTTCAGGTAATTTTGCACAAGCTATGGCTTTAAGTGCCAAATTATTAAAGATTCCTGCTTGGGCTATTATGCCATCTAATGCACCTCAAGTTAAAAAGGATGCAGTGGCTTCCTATGGAGCAACTATCATTGAATGTGAACCGACTTTGGAAGCAAGAGAAAGAACGCAAGAGCAAGTTGTAAATAAACATAATTGCACTCCGCTACATCCCTATAATGCTATTGATGTTATTTTAGGAAATAGTACAGCTACGCAGGAGTTTCTTGAGCAAACGGAGTCGTTAGATATGATTATTTCGCCCGTTGGTGGTGGTGGTTTAATATCAGGAACAGCACTAGCAACATATTATTTTTCGCCAACAACCAAGGTAATAGGTGCTGAACCACAATTAGCCGATGATGCTTACCGATCTCTTAAAACAGGAATAATACAGCCTCCATTAAAACCACTCACAATAGCAGATGGTTTAAGAACAGCTTTAGGCGATATCACTTTCCATTTTATCCAGCAGTATGTTGAAGAAATTAAATTAGCAAGTGAAGCTGAAATTATTGATGCTATGCGACTTATTTGGGAAAGAATGAAAATAGTTGTAGAACCTTCGAGTGCAATAACACTTGCTATTGTATTAAAAAATAAAGATTTTTTTAAAGGTAAAAAAGTAGGACTGATATTATCGGGTGGAAATGTAGATATGGGAAAACTTCCTTTTTAAATAAACACTAAAGCACTTTTTCAAGATCAACCAAAAAAGAACGAATATCCTTTAAGCGCTTAACGACTTCAAAATTTTCGTTGATGCCCTCTCCCTGTTTACTTAGCTTTTGCTTTGCTCCTTGTAGCGTATATCCTCGTTCTTTCACCAAGTGGAATATTAAGTGAAAATTATCAACATCTTTAGGTGTAAATAAACGGTTTCCTTTTTTGTTCTTTTTGGGTTTAATAATAGAAAACTCTTTTTCCCAAAAACGAATTAAAGATTGATTAACGCCAAATATTTTAGACACTTCGCCAATAGAATAATATAATTTGTCTTTAGGATGTTCCATAAGTTAATTTGAAACGTTAGCTACTGAACGGTTGGCAAGCTTAATAATTTCATCATAATCTTCAGCATTCATATTGTTAAAGAAATAATATATTGGATTTACTTTCTTATTATTTTTGTGTACTTCGTAATGTAAATGAGGTCCTGTAGAAAGACCTGTACTACCCACTGCACCAATAGTTTGCCCCCGTTTTACTTTCTGTCCTTTACGAACATTAATTTTTTGTAAATGAGCATAAACAGTCACATAACCATAACCATGATCAATTTTAATAATGTTCCCATAACCATAGTTGGAGCGCGTTGCCTGAACAACAACACCATCGCCTGAAGCATAAACATCTGTTCCTATAGGTGCAGAAAAATCTACTCCTTCGTGAAATATTCTTGTTTTATAAATAGGATGAATACGATAACCATAAAAAGCCGAAATCCTACGTTTATATTTATCACTTATAGGCTGAATAGCAGGAATACAAGCCATCATTTTTTCTTTATTCCTTGCCATTTTAAATACTTCATCGAAAGATTTAGACTGAACATATAATTTATTACTCAGCTCATCTGTTTTTTTAGTTGTTTTTACTATTAAATCGGAATTCTTAAAGCCTTTCAGTTTGGAATACCTATCGGAACCTCCTATACCGGCATTTCTTACTTCTGGAGGTATCGGCTCCGCCTCAAAAATTACACGGTAAATGTTATCATCTCTTTCCTGAAGATTGCTGGCTACTTTATCAAGACGTTCCAAACGATCATTAATAATAGAAATTTGTAATTGATATTGTTCATTTTCACGCTGTAAGATCAACTCCTTAGGGGAAGTGAAAAAATTATTTGAAATAATTAAAACAATACTGGCAAACAAAATACCGGAGAAAATAATGGAAACAGCCCTTAACAATCCTGTTTTAAGAGTGGGCTTAATTAATTCGTATTGTAAGTTTTCTTCGTTAAAGCGATATGTATTTTTCGCCATTTATTTAATTTCCTCCAAAATAAAATTTAATAACAAGCCACAAATTTAATGAATTAAACTAAATTTAATCTATTTTTGTGACGATTTTTTTCAACGGACTTATCACTACATAAAAACCTCTTAAATATTGGGTCTTAATAAGTCACACGAAATAATATAGACTATGAAAGCAAAAGAAGTTAGACAAAAATTCTTAGATTTTTTCGAATCGAAACAACATAAAATTGTTCCATCCGCTCCTATGGTTGTAAAAAACGACCCTACACTCATGTTTATCAATGCGGGAATGAATCAGTTTAAAGATGTGTTTTTAGGTCATGGGCACCCTACTGCTAAACGAGTCTCTGATACTCAAAAATGCCTTCGTGTTAGCGGAAAACATAATGATTTAGATGAAGTAGGGCATGATACTTATCATCATACAATGTTTGAAATGCTAGGTAATTGGTCTTTTGGCGATTATTTTAAAAAAGAAGCTATAGCCTGGGCTTGGGAATTGCTTACCAAAGTTTACGGCTTAAACCCTAACGACTTGTATGTCACTGTTTTTGAAGGTGATAAGATTGACGGAACAGCATTTGACCAAGAAGCTTATAATTTTTGGAAAGCTATTATTCCGGAAGAGAGAATTTTAAACGGTAATAAAAAAGATAATTTCTGGGAAATGGGCGAAAGTGGTCCTTGCGGTCCTTGTTCAGAAATTCATATTGATATCAGATCAAAAGAAGAAAAAGCAAAAATACCGGGGCGTGATCTTATAAATATGGATCATCCCGAAGTAATTGAAATATGGAATCTTGTATTTATTGAGTTCAATCGTAAAGCTAACGGACAATTAGAAAATCTTCCGGAAAAGCATATTGATACAGGTATGGGATTTGAACGTCTGACTATGGCTATTCAAGGAGTTCGCTCCAACTACGATACCGATATTTTTCAACCTTTAATTCAGGCTATTGCCAAAGAAACCGGTTTTTCCTACGGAAAAGATAAGAAACAAGATATTGCTATGCGCGTTGTTGCCGATCATATTCGAGCCTTAGCATTTACCATTGCCGATGGTCAGCTGCCCTCTAATATTGGTGCAGGTTATGTCATCCGTAGAATCCTTCGCAGAGCGGTACGTTATGCCTATTCTTTCCTCAATAAGAAAGAGGCTTTTATGTATAAAATCTTACCCGTTTTAATACAAGAAATGGGAGAAGCTTTCCCCGAATTAGCTAAGCAAGAAAAGCTAATAACTAAAGTAATACAAGAAGAAGAGAATTCGTTCTTAAATACACTAAGTACTGGAATACAACGTATTGAAAAGATTATCGAACAACTTACTTTAAGTAATAAAAAAAGTTTATCGGGTAAAGATGCTTTTGAACTTTACGATACTTTTGGCTTTCCTTTTGATTTGACAGAACTTATTGTTAAAGAGAATGGGTTGACAGTAAGCAAAGCGGAATTTGACACCTTTATGAAAGAGCAAAAAGAGCGTTCCAGACAAGCTTCCGTTTCAGAAACCGATGATTGGGTGATTGTTTCAGGTAAACAAGAAGGAAAAGGTTTTATAGGTTACGATTTGCTTTCGGCCGAAATAAACATTTTAAAATACCGAAAAATTCAAACTAAAAATAAAACCGCTTACCAACTTGTATTTGATCAAACTCCTTTTTATGCAGAATCCGGCGGACAGGTTGGTGATACGGGTTTTATTAAAAGTGAGACAGAGAAAATTGATATTTACGATACTAAGAAAGAGAATAATCTTATAGTTCATTTTAGTAAGCAATTACCAAAACATCCCGAAAAAACTTTTCAAGCAAATGTAATTGCAGGAAAACGTCGACAGACAGCCAATAATCATACAGCAGCGCATTTAATGCATCATGCTTTACGACAAGTGTTAGGTACTCATGTGGAGCAAAAAGGCTCTTATGTCGACGCCAATTATTTGCGTTTCGATTTTGCTCATTTTAACAAAATGACAGATGAAGAAATACAAGAGGTTGAGCAGCTTGTAAATCAAGCTATATGGAATAATACTCCTGCCGATATTCAAACAGATATACCAATTGAAGAAGCCGTTAAAAAGGGCGCTATTGCGTTATTTGGCGAAAAATATGGCGATAAAGTACGTGTAGTTCAGTTTGGAGATTCTGTTGAACTTTGCGGAGGAACTCATGTTGAAGCTACGGGTCAGATAGGTTTATTTAAAATTCTTCACGAAAGTGCTATTGCCGCCGGAATTCGTCGTATTGAAGCAATTACCGGAGAAAAAGCCATTGCATATTACAATTCTCAAGCCCATGAATTAAATCAAATTAGAAATATCTTAAAAGGTCAGAAAGATTTGAGTAAGGGCGTTAAAAACTTGCAGGATGAGAATAAAAAACTTCAAAAGCAAATTGACGAATTAAATCAGGCAAAAGCCGCGAATATTAAAAACACTCTCCTATCCGAAGCTGTTGAAATTAACGGAATTAAGCTTATTACAGATAGTGTTGATTTAGATGCTAATAATATTAAAAATTTAGTGTTTGCGCTTTTGCGCGAGACCAAACACACTCTTATAGCATTAGGTAGTAAAAATGGTGCTAAAGCAACTCTAACAGTGGCTCTAACAAAAGATTTGATTGAAGAAAAAGGGCTTGATGCCGGAAAAATTATCCGTTCTGTTTCTAAAGAAATTCAAGGAGGTGGTGGCGGTCAGGCTCATTTTGCAACTGCCGGTGGTAAAAAACCCGATGGTTTAGAAAAAGCTTATCATTTAATAAGAGAACAAATCGAGGACCTATAAGCTCTTGATTTTAGAAATATTAGCTTGAATTAATTCGGTATACACAAGCTTAGGGAAGATTTCGGCTTCCTACATTCTGATAAGAATATATTTTATATGCCGTATTTATTTACCTCAAAGTTTGATTAACAGTAAGCTATTGAGCACTTAACAATCCTGTCTTTTGTTTTGAGCGTACAGGATTAGCATAAATATCAATAAATATTTCTCTTACTCTTTGATTATCCTCACCAACTAATTGGATCGCTCTTTTAAGTCGTTCTTGGAAATAATTTATAGTTTCTTCGCTGTAAAATTTTACGTATTTATTTGAATTATTAGCCAAATCGTATGCGTAATAATTACTTGGCCACAACCTATAATTTTCAATTATCTGCTTATCTATATAATCTACAACTTGATTAAGAAATGGATTATTCCCAACTGTACTATCAAAAGTATCGAGAACATTATTTACGGGCTTACAAAAGGCAAGCTCAATTCCTCCTTTTTGTCCAATAATACCTTTTACAACACTATCCATATCTTCTCCGGGATATTTTATATAAGTACCAAACTCATTTACATACAACTCTCGCACTTTTGAGGCATCGCAAGGCTCCCATTCGTACGATATGCTAATAGGAACAATATCAAGGCTGACAAGAGCTTCTTTAGCACTTTTTTCACTGCTCGAAATAAGCATTTTAATAACGCCAAGATCTGTTTTATCTATGCCATTTTTCGTTCTTCCTTTACGATGCGCAATCCATATTGAACGTTGTTTTTCCTTTAAAGTACAATGAATATAGGCAGATAAATTCTTAGCATTCTGTAACAATTCTCTGGGACTTCCATTACGGAAAACGGTAAACATACGATTTATCCGACCGAAATCGTTTATAAAATCACTCGCAATCAGGTTATTACCAAAAGATATTTCGCTTGTTTCTAAACCTAAATCAACAAGAATAACCTGCAAAAGAGCAGAATCAAGCAAAATATCACGATGATTAGATATATAGGAAACCGCACGTCCATCAGTTATGAAATGTTCATTCTTAAAAAGCAAGCCTTTAGGTGTAGTTTTCTTTAAAACCGATTTTAATCCGGTATACATAAAAATCTTTTGAAATTCTAAAGAAGTCGTTGCAGCCAACAAATCTTTTCTTAATTTATCGTGAGTTTCTGTGGGATATATATAATCTATTATTTTCTGAAACAATGGATTAGAAAGAATTCTGACCAAAGCATCATGTACCTGATCCTCTTCGTAGGGTTTTATTTTAGAAAAATCAGTTTTATATTTTGAGTCTTGATCTTGCATAAACATTGCTCATTTTTATATTTATCTTAAATCGAAAAAACTAATCGGCTTCCTACTTTTTTCAGGATATTTAACTTTACGGATATGATCTTCACTAACAAATTCTATTAGTGGTGCTACTCGTAATTTAGCCCTAAAACGATCTTTTATTTGTTTTTCAAATTCCTCCGTTTGATTAAAGGCTAAAATACAAATTTTAATCTCATCTGTTCCAATATCATTAGTAAATACTTCAACATAATAGTCTTTTACAGCATCAAAATCGGCTAACATATTGTAAAGTGCCGGAGGATAAAGTGTTGTGCCTTTATATTTAATCATCTGTTGTCTGCGTCCTATTACAGGACCTAAACGCATACTTGTTCTTCCACAACTGCAAGCATCAGTATAATGATAGGCAATATCTCCTGTTTTAAATCGTAATAAAGGCATTCCTTCAACACCTAATGTAGTAATAGTTATTTCTCCGGCTTCATCTTCAGCAACCGGATTATTATTATCATCCAAAAACTCTACAATAATCAGTTCCGGATGATGATGTCCTCCCCTTTGCTCATCACATTCTGTAAAAGCAGTACTCATTTCGGTAGAAGCATAAGTAGAATAAAGTTCTATATCCCATTTTGCTTTTATTTGTTGAGCCAAGATGCTTAAACTAAAATCTTTTTCTCTCAATGCCTCACCAATACAAATAGCTTTTTTAACTGATGAGTTACGATAATCAATACCATTATGTTCAGCATATTCAATAATTTTAAGAATAAAAGAAGGAACGGCGATTATAACATTTGGATTAATACGTTTAATAGTGTCCCACTGCAACTCAGGAATACCGTTACCAACACGAACAATACCGGCACCAAGTCTTCTGGCTCCAATAAAATAAGCTAATCCGGCCATAAAACGACGATCTATTGTGGTCATCAGTTGTAAAGTATCTTCCTTACCAATTCCGGCGGTTTCAAACGAAATACATTCGTTATAAGCCAAACGGTCCAAGTCTTTATCGGTTAAAGCAAAGGTTACAGGATCGCCTAGTGTTCCAGAAGTAGTTATATAATCTATGATTTCGTTTCGTGGCACGCAGATAAAATCTGCATTATTTTCAGATAAATCGGCTTTAGTGGTGACCGGTATTTTTTGTAAATCTTCTAATGTTTGAATAGACTCAACTGTAATACCATTTTCCTGAAATACTCTTTTATAAAAAAGAGAATTCTCACTCACATAGGCAATTACCTCTCTTAATCTCTCTTCTTGAAAGGTTTTTATTTCTTCGAGTGACTTTTGTTCTATTTCTAGAATGCGTTTCATTTAAATCGTTTTTATATAAGTAACTTTTAGTGTATGTATAGCCTTAAATTTATCGTATATCCTGCTTGAATCCTGCTTTCTTACTTTGAACTGCAATCTGCAATCAATTTGAAAATCAGTCATCAAAGGACTTATTCCCTCATCTTTTAAAATTCTCATCACATTATTCATATCAGGATAAGTAAAAGTAAGTTCGTAAATATCTTCAATCTTTTTCTCAATAATATTAGCGTGTTCTATAGCATCTTTTGCAGCAGAACGATAAGCATTAATTAAACCAGGTATACCTAATTTTGTTCCGCCAAAATACCTTACTACTACAATTAGGGTATTAGTTAAATCATAAGAAAGCAATTGTCCGTAAATTGGTTTACCTGAACTTCCGGAAGGTTCTCCGTCATCGTTAGCGCGCCATCCTGCTTTATCGACTCCTAAAATATAAGCGTAAGCATGATGGCGAGCATCATAATGTTTTTTACGTAATTCCTGCAAATGCTCCTTTATATCACTATCTGTTTTTACAACAAAAGCATAGGCATAAAATTTACTTCCCTTGTCTTTAAATTCGCCCCTTGAAGGCTGGCTTAACATCCTATACGTATCTTCAAAAAGCATTGTATAAATTTTATGCTAATTTACTAAAGCTATGCTCAAATCAATAAAAAAAATCAAATTTAAACAAATCAAAAAAAGTTGTAATTTGCAAAAGCAAAAAAGATGCAATGAAACAGACCCACTTCTTTTCAATCTTAGGTACAGCTATTTTTACTATTCCTGCTTATACTCAACCTATTAATAGTATTAATTTCTCATCCCTTTTTTCTGCAGGTCAAGAAGAAAGTGGTATCCAAATTGTTGAAACCGTATGGTTTTATGTAATTCTATTATTATTTGCTCTTATTATTTCCTATTTAATTTACAGATTTAGAATAAGAAGTTTGAACCAACGTGAACAGGAATTACGTAATCAAGTTGAATATCAGACTAAAGATTTGCAACGAAATATGGATAAGTTATTACAAGAAATTGTAGAACGAAAACGTATTGAAAATGCTTTAATATCTGAAAAGGAACGTGCCGATTCTGCTAATAAAAGTAAAAGTGAATTTTTAGCCAATATGAGTCATGAAATACGGACTCCTATGAATGGTATTATGGGGATGACAGATTTACTTAATCAAACTGAACTTAACAGTAAACAAAAAGACTTTGTCCGTACAATTCAACAATCAGCCTCTTCTCTACTCAATCTTATTAATGATATACTTGATTTTTCAAAAATTGAAGCAGGACAAATTGATATTGAGGAAGTGGATTTTGATATTCATAAGGCAACACTTGAAGTACTTGAGTTATTAAAATATAAAATCAAAGAGAAGAATCTTTATTTAAAAACTCTTATTGCACCCAATGTGCCTCAATATGTTAAAGGCGATAAATATAGGTTTAAACAAATTTTAACCAATCTGTTTAATAATGCGGTAAAGTTTACAAATGAAGGAGGAATAAATGTGAATGTTGTCGTCTTGGACCAAACCCCTACACATATAAAAATAAAATTTGATATTATTGATACCGGTATAGGTATTACAGAAAGTAATTTAAAAAAGCTATTCAAATCATTTTCGCAAGTCGATTCTTCTACTACACGATTATACGGCGGCACAGGGTTAGGTTTAGTTATTTCAAAAAATATCGCCAAGCTCTTGGGTGGAGAAATGGGTGTAGAAAGTGATGAAGGAAAAGGCTCTAAGTTTTGGTTTGTAATCAATTACAAAAAATCTGATAAAGTTGCTGCCATGAACGAGCCGATTAAAATTGAAGAAAAGCCTGAACAAAACAAACTACATATATTACTTGCCGAAGATAATCCGATTAATCAGAAAGTAGCACAAATGCATCTTGAAAAACTTGGTCACATTGTAGAATGTGCCAATAACGGAAAGATTGCTTTTGAAATGTACACTAAAAACGATTATGATTTGATTTTTATGGATATTCAAATGCCAGAAATGGATGGTATTCAGGCTACAAAACGTATTCGCGAATTTGAAAACGATATTCAGCTTAAAAATCCTATTCGTATTATTGCCCTTACTGCTAATGCAATGAAAGGTGATAAAGAAGCTTGTATAGCTGCCGGAATGAATAATTATATGAGTAAACCATTTAAACCGGCTGAGTTACATAAAATAATGCAGGATTGTTTAACTAATAAATAATTGTTTAGTTTTTCCTTATTTTTATGACAAATTGAAATCAAATTTTCATGCAAAACGATACTCTAAGCCCAAGCAGAAAAGCATTATTAATAAATCTGGATAATACTATCTATGGCACCTTTGCCGAAATTGGTGCAGGGCAAGAAGTTGCTCGCACTTTTTTTCAAGCAGGAGGAGCATCGGGAACTATAGCTAAGACAATATCGGCCTACGACATGAAGATGAGTGACGAACTCTACGGAAAAGAAGTTTCCGGTAGATATGTTTCAAAAAATCGTCTTTTAAAAATGCTTAAGCAAGAAGCTGAAGGACTAACAAAAACATTAGGAAAGTCGGTTAGTGAAAAGACACGGTTTTTTGTTTTTGCAGATACGGTAACAACTATAAATTTTAAAAAAGATAAAGAAGGTCACGGTTGGATGGGTCTTCGCTTTCAAACAAATTCTAAAGGAAATCCAAACGAAGTAGTTTTGCATGTCCGACTACTTGAAAATACAGCATTGCAACAACAAAAAACTTATGGTGTTTTAGGGACAAACCTAATATATGCTTGCTATCACCATTATAAATATCCCAATCAGTTTCTTCAATCATTAATGGATTCGCTACTCCCCGACCAGCTGGAAATTACTATGATAGAAATGTCGGGGCCTGATTTAGATTATGTCGACAACCGACTTCTTGGGGTTCAGCTGGTGAAAAACGGAATGGCTAAAGCCATTATTTTCGATCGTAGTGGAAAAGTACAAACGCCGGAAGATATGCTTTATAAAAAAAACGTATTGGCTTTTCGCGGAAGCTTCCGCCCTATTACTTTTGTAGGTTTCGATATGATAAAAAGTAGTTATACCCTCTTTAAAAAAGACCCCGATTACGATAAAAATAATACATTGGCTCTTTGCGAGATTACCTTAAATAATTTATTAACCGAAGGCGATTTTTCTGATCAGGATTTCCTTGATAGAGTAGATATCTTAAATGGAATGGGACAAAATGTGATGGTGTCTAATTTCAGAGAATATTATAAGCTTGTTTCATATTTCAGTCGGTTTAAAATCAAAAATCTACGTATTGTTATTGGGGTACTGACTTTCAAAAAAGTTTTGGATAAAAGCTACTATAAGCATTTAAAAGGTGGCGTTTTGGAAGCATTCGGGAAATTATTTCCCGACAATATGAAGCTTTATGTATATCCTGCTTTACAAAAAGATCAGGAAAGCCTGATGGACTCCACTAATATCCCACTAAGTGAAGACTTAAACTTTATTTATAATTATTTAATTCAAACTCGAAAGATTATTGATATTAAAAATGTAAATAAAGAAAAACTGCATATTTTTAGTGCTATGGTGTTAAAACTAATTCACGAACAAAATCCTGAGTGGGAAACTATGGTTCCAAAATATGTTTCAGAACAAATTAAAACAAAACATCTTTTTGGTTATCTGCCGGAGAAGGTGGAATAGATAAGCTTAATGAGAAAAACACTTTTATATCTATTTGCTCTTGTTCTGTTAGGAAACATAAAAGCACAAAATAGCACAGCTATTTATTCTTTTTTTACAGCAGGTCACACATATGGTAGCCCAAACAACCCCCATCTTGGTTTACATTATCCCTTTGTCTATTATATTCCTACAATAAATAATTATCCAAATATGGAATATGGTTTTTTTACTGGAGATGTTGTGGTTTCTAGCACATCAACATATTGGGATTCAGCTATTAAT
>JAGGWH010000036.1 GCA_021157585.1 Bacteroidales bacterium
GTGCATAAACAGAGCGTTTTATCCGTGCGTTCGAGGATATCGTAATTAGGACAGGTTTTACAACCCTCCCAAAAAGTTTGATCTTTGGTGAGCTCTGAAAATGTAACTGGTTTATAGCCTAGATCTGAATTTATCTTCATAACGGCTAAACTCGTGGTGATACCAAAAAGCTTGGCTTTAGGGAATTTCTTTTTTGAGAGTTCAAAGGTGGCTAGTTTTATAGATTTGGCTAAACCTGTTTTTCTATAATCGGGATGTACGATAAGTCCGGAATTGGCAACATATTTTTGTCCTTCCCAACTCTCGATATAACAAAAGCCAACAGCTTTATCACCATCTAAAGCGATGATTGCCTTTCCATCTTCCATCTTCTGAATAATGTAATCGGTTTGCCGAATGGCAATACCTGTACCTTTTATTTTTGCTGCATTTTCTATTATCTTGCAAATAGACTCTGCATATATATGATGACTTTTAGTCGCCAAAGTAATTTTAACTTCCATAGTAAAATGGATTGTGATTTTGAATAAATAAATTGAAAAATGACTGGGAAAAAGCAGAGTACGTAACTCCACTATAAAATATTTACGCCCTAAGGCGTCTAAAACGACGATCCATTCTTCGCTCAAAAGAGGAAGCTAAGCTAGAAGCGAGAACTTCTAAACCTGGAATATGAATATTTATACAATCGTTTTGCATAGAACGGCAAAGGTAAAATTTTTTTTGAATTGAAAACCCGAAATGTAATTTTTATTTGAAGTTTAAGAAAGCATCGCTCTTCAATTGTTTTTATGTATCCTTATTTTTTATAAACACTAATGATATTCTACAAAAATAACACAAATACAGGATAATATAATCGAATTTTATTCCCTCCTTTATTAGCTAAAACTTTTGAGAATAGCCTTTATTATATTATCAATTTCATCAATGGTAATTATCAGGGGAGGGGCAATGCGGAAACTACTGCGATTAAATAGAAACTGGTCAACAATTAAACGGTTAGCAAAAAGTTTTGGCATTATCTCGGTAGCTATTTCTTCACTTTTAAGTTCTACAGCTAACATTAAACCTTGTTGACGGATTTCTTTAACTTTTGGGTGATTTATAAGTCCATCAGCAAAGCGTTTTCCTTTTGCATTAGCTTGTTCTACAAGATCGGTTTCTGTTAAAACCTCTAAACTAGCCAAGGCTGCGGCAGCACTTACCGGATGTCCGCCAAAAGTGGTAATATGTCCTAATGCAGGTTGATGTTGAAGCAGGTTCATCTTTTCTTTTGAAGAAACAAAAGCTCCAATGGGCATACCGCCACCCATTCCTTTGGCAATTGTCATTATATCGGGAATAAAATCGTAATTCTCAAAACTAAAGAGTTTTCCTGTTCGACCAAATCCCATTTGGATATCGTCTAAGATTAATTCGCAACTCACTTCATCACAGCGTTTTCGCAGGGCTTTTAAAAAACCAACTTTAGGTAAAATAATTCCTGCCTCGGCTTGAATGGCTTCCACTACAACGGCGGCTGTTTTTTTTGTGATTTGTGATAAGTTATCAAAGTTATTGAACTCTAAAAAACGAATATCAGGTAGGAGTGGACGAAAAGCATATTTCATTTCCTCATTACCCAAAATACTTAAAGCGCCTTGTGTGCCTCCGTGATAGGCATTTTTAAAAGCAATTATTTCGCTACGTTTAGTGCTGCGTTTTGCTAATTTCATAGCACCTTCTATAGCTTCGCTGCCTGAATTAACGAGAAAAACAGCATCTAATGAAGAGGGGAGCTTTTCTGTTAGTTTTCCTGCAAGTTGTACTTGAGGCGATTGAATAAACTCACCATAAACCATCAAGTGCATATATTTATCAACTTGATTTTTAATAGCTTCTACAACTTTAGGGTGACGGTGTCCTATATTACTTACTGAAACGCCTGAAACTAAATCGACATATTTATCTCCTTTGTCAGTATGTAAATAAATACCTTCGGCTTTTACAATTTCTAAGGCTTCCGGGACATTGGCAGGAACAGCAAGATGCTGATAGTATAATTGACGGTTGGAAAGGTGCATGTTCTGATTTTTTGCAAAAGTAAGAATAATGTCCTAAGGTCGAAAGTCAAAAAGTCAGAAAGTCGAGAGTCAATATTAAAGACTTTAAGACAGAATTAAAAATATAAATCCCTTTCGCCTTGTTTAATTTGTTCAATACGTTTTTTTATTTCATCTGTTTTTTGAAATTTTTCTAAGTCGATGAGATTTCTTTCAATAACTTTCCACCCCTTTACTGCGGTGCTAGGTTTGGCGTAATCCATAATGTATTCCGAGAGGGTGAGAATTGCGTTTGCAGAACAATATCTTTTGATAAAGCCGGGAACAGAGAATTCCATAAAATGCTCTCCTGTTCTGCCTAAACGGTAGCAGGCGGTGCAGAAACTGGGTAAGTAACAATCATCTAATAGTTCATCAATTACATCATTTAAAGATCTGTCATCATTGATTTTGAATTGTTCTCGGTTAAGATTTTGCTCCTCGTTATTCACTTTGTTATTGGTATATTCTCCTAATTCAATTTTTGTTCCACCATCAATTTGCGAAACTCCATACTGAAGTACTTCTTTGCGGATATTTTCAGGTTCACGCGCCGTTAAAATCATTCCTGTATAGGGAACAGCTAAGCGTAAGATAGCAACTAATTTGGTAAAATCTTCATCCGAAACTCGATAACGATTATCTTGAATAAAAGTAGATGCATCTTGAAGACGTGGAAAAGAAATAGTGTGTGGTCCAACATTATAGCAGGCTTCTAAATGATTAACATGTCTGAGCAATCCCATCACTTCAAATCGCCAGTCGTATAAGCCAAACAAGGCTCCAATACCCACATCATCAATTCCTGCTTCCATTGCGCGGTCGAGTGCTGTTAAGCGGTTTTCGTAATTCCGTTTTGCTCCTCCAAGATGATACTTCTTATATGCATCCGGATGGTAGGTTTCTTGAAAAACCTGATATGTTCCTATTCCGGATTCTTTAACTGTTTTAAATCCTTCGATAGAAAGAGGAGCTGCATTGATATTCACGCGTCGGATTTCGCCTTGTCCTTTTTTAACACTATAAACGGTTTTTACATTCTCGGCAATAAATTCCGGAGTATATTCCGGATGCTCCCCATAAACGAGTATTAAGCGTTTTTGTCCGTTATCTTCTAAAGCTTCAACTTCTTTTATAAGGTTTTTCTTATCCAAAGTCTTTCTTATTGCTTTTTTATTGGAAGATTTAAAACCACAATATTCACAGTTATTTATACATTTGTTTCCAACATAGAGAGGAGCAAATAATACGATTCTATTACCGTAAATAGTTTTCTTTAATAGTCGTGCTCCTGCTTTTATTTTTTGTATGGATTTTTCATCTTCGGCTTTTAACAGAACAGCAGTATCCTGCAATGTTAGTCGGTTTTTATTTAAAGATTTTTGGATAATTTTATCGACTAAAGTAGGACTTGTAACTGTATTTGATAGTATATTTTCAATTTCTTCGGCATCAATAAATGCTTCCATGCTTTTGTCAGCAATTCGGTAGTTTTCGGGCGTAAATTTCATTTCAATATTTCTATTGTTAATTATTTAACAAAGGTATGCATTTTTTTAATTACTTTCAATTCTTTGAAAATTAAAATTAAAAAAGCCGGTATAGATTTAATTTATACCGGCTTCTAAATATTATTTGATTGTTTAAATATGAATTACTTCGCCATAAGCAGCTGCGACAGCTTCCATAATAGCTTCGGACATAGTTGGATGTGGATGAACGGCTTCAATAATTTCTCTACCCGTAGTTTCCAGTTTGCGTGCAACTATAACTTCGGCTATCATTTCTGTTACATTATCACCTATCATATGGCAGCCCAACCATTCGCCATATTTAGCATCAAAAATAACCTTTACAAAGCCTTCTTTATTGCCTCCTGCACTTGCTCTTCCTGAAGCACTAAATGGGAATTTACCGACTTTAATATCGAAACCGGCTTCTTTAGCCGCCTTTTCGGTATATCCAACACTGGCAATTTCGGGGGTTGTATAAGTACAGCCCGGATTATTATTGTAGTCCATAGTAGTGGGGTTGTGACCTGCAATTTTTTCGACACAGATAATCCCTTCGTGTGAAGCTGTATGTGCTAATGCGGGACCCGGAATAATATCGCCTATGGCATAATATCCTTCTACATTAGTACGGAAATATTCGTCAACTAAAACTTTTCCTCTTTCGGTTAAAATTCCGGTCTCTTCTAATCCAATATTTTCAATATTAGTTGCAATTCCAACAGCAGAAAGAACTATATCAGCTTCTATTTTTTCTTCTCCCTTTTTGGTTTTGATAGTTATTTGGCATTTTTCTCCGGAAGTGTCTACATTAGTTACTTCGCTGGAAACCATAACTTTCATTCCGGCTTTTTTGAAGCTTCTGCCTAATTGTTTAGAAACTTCTATATCTTCGAGTGGAACAATAGTATCAAGAAATTCAACCAAAGTTACTTTAGTGCCTATACTGTTGTAGAAATAAGCCAATTCAGAGCCAATAGCACCGGAACCAACTACAAGCATAGATTCCGGTTGTTTGTCGAGTGTCATAGCTTCGCGATATCCAATAATTTTTTTACCATCTTGAGGTAAGTTTGGTAATTCGCGAGAACGAGCACCGGTAGCTAAAATTATATGATTGGCAGAATATTCCTTGATTTTACCATTGGCGTCTGTTACCTCAATTTTTTTATTGGGTTTAATTTTACCAAAACCTTGAATAACATCTACTTTATTTTTTTTAAATAGGAATTGTATGCCTTTGCTCATATTACTGGCTACGCCTCTGCTTCGTTTAATAATCGCTTCAAAGTCGGCTTCAATATTACCGGCAATTTTAATACCATAGTCGTTAGCATGAGATGCGTAATTATAAATCTGAGCACTTTTTAATAATGCCTTGGTAGGAATACATCCCCAATTTAGGCATATGCCACCCAGTTCGGCTCTTTCTATAACTGCAACTTTTTTACCTAATTGTGATGCTCTTATTGCGGCAACATAACCTCCTGGTCCACTGCCTAATACAAGTATGTCGTAATTCATATTGATTCTAAATTAGAATTAAATTTTGAGCAAATTTACAAAATTATCTGCAGCTGAAGAATAAAAACCATTTATAATTTAGTAAAATGCAATTTGGCTATTTAATATTAGATGTTTTTATATTCTATAGCTTTTTTGTTCTGTTTCAGTTACTTAGGTGTTTTTTTGTATATCTTAGTTTTGATAATATTGTAAATTAATAAATTTATAAGTAAGACATGTGTTGTGTTAAATAATTTAAGTAATTGGTATGTACATATGAAATATTGTAAATTTTTAATTAGTCATTTTGTTTCCGCTTCTTTTTTTCTTATCTTTGGAATGCCTACATGGCTGAAACATATATACTTAAAAACAAATTTAATTCTGCGTGTTTTTATTGATGATATAGTAGTTGTGGTGTAATGTTTTATTGTGTTTTATGTGGAGTTAGTGAATAATATTTTTCAGGTGAATATTTTTTTGTTCAATAAATAAAATACTATGATGAAACGAATGACTGGATTTTTGAAATTTCTTTTTGATTCTTCATAATTGTTGATGAAATAAAGAAAAATATGGAGCCGGAGACCATAAATTAAACGGGGCGTTTCAGAAAAGCCTTATGAGTATGGGATTATTTAATTAAAACAACGCAGAATTATGAGTACAGTATTAGGAAAAGATGAAAAAATAATCAGGGAGGATATTTTCACCGCAAACCTTATTTTATTTTGGCTTAAAGCAAATTATACATTAACTGATAAAAGAATAACGGGACATACTCCAAATACTCTTTTAGGTTTAATACCGCTTGGTAAGGCGCAAATAGCTATTCCATTAAAGTCGATAGCTTCAGTTATTAGCTCTACAAAATTTCATTTTGTAAGATTACTTATAGGTGTTGTGCTTTTGGGAGCGGGATTGTCTATGCTTGGTAGTTCATTTATTATTGGAATTATTCTTGCTATATTGGGTTTGGTAAATATTTTAAACTGTTATACTGCAACTTTTGATATTACAAATAATGCAGGACAAATTACAGGTTATGAAATTTCCATATTAGAGAAAGAAAAAGTACAGGGTTTTGTAAATGAAATAAATACAATAATTGCGGAATTGTAATTTTATGATTTATGTTTTATTAGGAGCTTTAAATTAAGGCTCCTTTTTTTATGTCAATTTTCAGCTAAAAACGGCTTACTATATACGAAATTGCAGGTAGGGAATAAATGCAGGTCATAAGTGTGGAGTCGCCCTCTTGATTAGCGTTTTGCTATTCTTTTTTCAATTTGTTTTTTGCTTAAATTCAACCCAATGGGAGTTTATATATAAACTCTTATTTATTCAAAGATTTTGAGAATAATTCTTTATACCATTCTACTTGTTTTTGCAAACCTTCTTTTAACTCGGTTGTAGGTTGGTAGTTTAATAATCTTATAGCTTTATCAATAATAGCCAGCGTTTGTGTTTGATCTCCTTGCAAAGGAGCTTGTATGTCAAATCGGGCTTTTTTACCCATAATTTCCTCAATAATTCTAATGCCGTCACCTGTTTTTATTTCCTTATCAGATCCTACATTAATAATCTCACCTAAGCAAGCTTCGGTATTATTTAGTACTGCGGCAAGACCTTTTACGGCATCGCCAACATAAGTAAAACTTCGCGAGTGTTCCATACTTCCTTTATAAAGAGGAAATGTTTTATCGTTTAAAATGCTATCAATAAGTTTGGTGTAAAGCTTTTCCGGGCGTTCTCGTGGTCCGTAAACAGAGTATAATCGGAGTGAGCAAGCTTTAAGAATTCCTTGTCGATGCTGAGAAAGTGCTAACTGCTCGGCAGCTAGTTTGGTTACTCCATAATAGGAAGCAGGCTCAACAGCTATGCTCTCTTTGGATGTTGCTTCGCGACCGTAAACAGATGATGTTGAAACGTTTATAAAGCATTTGAGTTTAGTGTTTTGTTTTGCGAAATCGATAAGATTGGCAGTGGCATGTAAGTTGTTTTTGGTATATTCTTCAAAGCTAACTCTATTAGATAAGCCGGGTTGTGCGGCCAAATGATAGATATAATCAAAATCAGTAGGAAGTGCTTTTTTGAAATCATTATTCATCAAATCGTATTCGTGAATAGTAACACCTTTTTTCTTGACTTCGGCAGCATTAATATCCTTTAATTTTCTGGAATAATAGTTGGTAAAGCCATCTAAACCAATAACTTCATGATTTTGATCTGCAAGGTATTCGCAAAGATGAGAGCCAATAAATCCGGCTGCTCCGGTAACAAGAATCTTCATTATTTTTCGTTTCTGAGTTTAGTAAAATAGTCGATGTAATTCTCTATAGTTTTATCGATAGAGAAAGTATGTTGTGCTGTGTATTTGGCACCGGCAGAGAGTTTTTTGGATAGTTCAGGATTATCTAAAATTTTGCTTAGTTGCTGTGCTAGTTCGTCAATATTTTCATCATCGAAAAGCAAACCGTTTTCCATTTCTTTAACCAAATCAGGATTTCCTCCTGCACGTGTTGCTACCACAGGTAATTCCATATACATTGCTTCTAAAATAGCTTGAGAAAGTCCTTCGGTTGTTGAGGGTAAAACGTAGGCATTAAAAAGTTTATAATGAGCTAATACTTCTGATGGATCTACCATTCCAAGAAAGTGAAGAGTATGTTTTTTGCGTGCAATTTCGACAGCTTCTATGCCCAATCTTTCGGCTGTAAAGCCTAAAAAGAAAGCGGTTACAGGCTCATCAATTAAAGCCAATGCTTTTACTAATTGGACATGTTTTTTTAAGCGAGAAACACAACCAACCACTCGATGATTCTCAGGGATATTGTATTTTATACGTAGCTGTTTTACTTGGTTTTCATCAATTGAAGCATATTTCTCTGCAGGTGTTCCGTTGTAAATAACGGTAATATGATTTGCCGGAGTTCCTTTTTTTATCAGTGCATCTTTAACGCCTTGGCTGACAGCAATAATTTGATCTGTTCCTTTAGTGTAAAACCACGATTGTATTCCGCCAACAGAAAGAGGCATTTGTCGTCTAGTGTGTACTAGTTTAACGGGTAATTTATAAATCCAACGTGCGAAAATAGAAAGGTAACGATCGTAAGATGCCTGAGCATTTATGATATCAATATCATCGCGTAAAACAATATCTTTAATAGCTCGCATACTTTTTCTGTCCCATTTTGAAGAAAAGGGGAGATGCTCTATTTTAACTTTGCTGTCTTTCAATAGTCTAATATATAAACTTTCGGGTTTACACGCGAGTGTAACTTTATGCCCTTTTTCTGTTAAACCCTTAGCCAAATAGCTAATCGACATAGTTGATCCTGCAATTACGCCTTCGTAAGTGAGTATGAGGATATGTAAAGGTTTCATAGATTGCAAATAAATTAATTGTTTGCAAATATCGAATTTTTATAGATGCAAACAGAAAACATATCTATTGTTTAATGTTTATGCTTTTTTGAGCCTTTTTCCACGAGCAAGAGAAGCAAAAACGCCTAAGAAACTCAGGAAGGCAAAAATAATAAATGCTGCCTGCATTGATTTTAGCAATTGTGGTAAATTACTTGTGTTAATACTGTTTTGTCCGATGTAATGAGAAAATAACATCATAGCAATTCCCATACTAAACATTTGTCCAATCATTCGCGTAGTTCCTAAGCTGGCAGAAGCTATTCCCAGATGTTTCTTTTCTACTGAGCTCATAATAGAATTGCTGTTGGGAGAAGAAAATAAGGCAAAGCCTAAGCCTAATAACATTAAAACTAAGATTATATATAGCAAGGATGTTTCCGCTGAAATAAAGGCTAATAATGATAATCCGAGTACAGAAATAGCCATTCCGATAGATGAGATAATTTGAGGGTCAATACGATCTGAGAGGCGACCTGCCCAAGGTGAGAAGATAGCCATTATTATTGGTTGAGATACTAAAACAAAACCGGCACTTTGTGGGTCTAATCCTTTAAAATACTGAAGATAAAAGCTAAGCAAAAAAGCTATGGCAAAAGTCGACATATAATTAATTAATGCTGCTAAATTAGAATAACGGAAAATGATATTATTTTTAAAAAGTTGTAATTCCAATACGGGAAATTTTAAACGTAATTCTAACCATATAAATACTAAAAGAAAAACTATGCCAACTGTTAAATAAGTGATTCCTAGTGTTTCGGGTAGCTTGGGAAATCCAATCATAATAAAAAATAAAGCGGTAGCATAAAGTAAAGAGCCTCCCCAATCAAAAGGTTCTCCTTTAGAATCTGCCCATTCATTCTTTAATTTAGTTAAAACGAAATAGATAGCAATTAAACCCACGGGAATAACGGAAAAGAAGATACTTCTCCAGCCAAGATGTTGAGTGAGCAATCCTCCCAAAAAGGGACCAAGTGAAAGTCCAATATAAACAGCACTGACGGCAATTCCCATTGCTCCTCCTCTTTCTTTTGGTGGGAAAACGGAAGTGATAATGGCGACGCTGGCACTAAATATCATTGCACTGCCAATGGCTTGTAAGACTCTAAAAAAGATAAGTATATTAATGCTTGGTGCTAGTCCGCTGAAAAAAGAAGCTAAAGTAAATAGTATTATTCCGTAAAGAAATATTTTTTTTCTTCCATAAATATCGGCTATACGCCCAAAAGGGATTAGAAAAATGGCTACTGTTAGTAAATAAGCTGTAGCTACCCAACTTAAAGTTATGGCATCGGCTGAAAAACTTATTCCGATAGTTGGTAAGGCAATATTTATTGCAGAACCCATAAAAGGCGTAATAAAGCTGGCTATCGAGGCTACAAGGAGAGTGGATTTTTTTTCAACTGAGGAGGTTTGACTCATTTATATCTTTTTGCTAGAGCCGAAATTAGTGATTTTTTATGATTAGATAAATCTAAAACAATATAAATAATTGATAAAGTAAGTCTGATTTTTAAAAACGTTCCCTTTCGGTATCGCGTTGGATATCTTTTTGTTTAATTGTATTTCTCTTATCGTAAGTGTGCTTTCCTTTGGCTAATGCTATTTCCAATTTTGCCAAGCCTCTGTCGTTAACAAATAATCTAGTGGGAATGATAGTAAATCCCTTTTCGTTGATTTTTATGAGTAGTTTTTTTAACTCTTTTTTATTGAGTAATAGTTTTCTATCTCGTTTAACAGTATGATTATAATGAGTTCCCAAAGCGTATTCTGAGATATGTAAATTGCGTACAAACAGCTCGTTATCAATAAATACACAGTAGGCATCAGAGAGATTAGCTTTTCCGTAACGGATAGATTTTATCTCAGTGCCTTGCAATTGTATTCCTGCAATATAGCGTTCGACTAAAAAGTATTCGTAGCTGGCGCGTTTGTTTCTTATATTAACTTTTGGTAGTCCCATTATTTATTAATCTTGGCAAAGATAGGGAAATTAGGGCTTTTGGCTATTAGTCGTTGGAAAAATTTCTCTTCGTTAATTCTATTTATGACGGCAGTGTCATTCCGCCCGGAAAAGTAAAGGATTCTATGGACAGGGCTTTGTGAAAAGCACGCATATTGAGTTTGTAATCAATATTGCGTTCTTTAAGAAATCCCAATAGATTTCTGGTCTTTAAATTGCCTATCATTTTCTTTTTCGACATAGGGCAACCTCCTAAACCATTAATAGCAGTGTCGAAACGACGACATCCACTATCAAAAGCAGCAGAAATATTAGGAATGCAATTTTCTGTAGTTGTATGTAAATGTGCTCCAAATTCAATATCGGTAAATTCATTTACTACGGCTTTAAACGACTGTCCGATAGTTTCGGTATTGCCAACACCGGTTGTATCAGAAAGCGCAATGATTTTAATCCCAATTTGATGTAATCTCCTTGTCCATTCATAAACTATCTTGGGACTCCATAAATCTCCGTAAGGATTTCCAAACGCCATAGAAATATAGAGAACAAGTTCTTTTCCTGTTTTATAACAAAGGTTTAGTATTTTATCCGCCTCTTCAAATGCTTTTCCAATATTTGAATTAATATTTAGTTGTAAAAAAGTGTTAGATATGGAGAAAGGATAACCTAAATAGGTAATTTGCTCAAAATCTTTAGCTCTTTCTGCTCCGCGAAGATTGGGAATAATAGCCAAAAGTTTAGTCTTTGTTTTAGATAAATCTAAGCCTTCAATAACTTGGGCAGTATCGCGCATTTGAGGTATTGCTCTTGGGCTGACAAAACTCCCGAAATCGATAGTGTCGAATCCGACCTCTAAAAGGGCGTTAATAAATGCAATTTTTTTTTCTGTGGGGATAAACTCAACTATGCCTTGCATCGCATCGCGAGGAGTTTCAATAATCTTAAACATTTAGGGTGTGGTCTAGTTGAAACCAAATATACGAAAAAAAAAGAACATTTACAGATAAATTTATCGTAAATATTCCTTTTTTCTATATTCTATAAGTATGTGAAGCTATTTGGAATCGCCCAAAATTAACGGCATTCCGTTTTTATTGTTACCGATAACCACAACTTTCGTATTAGGAGATTCGGCTAGTTTTAATGTTGCTTCAATGCCTTTTTCTTGTAGAATTTTATCCGTTAAACTAGCATTTAGAATTCTGTTAGCGTTGGCTTTACCTTTTGCATCTATCTCAATACGTTTAGCTTCTTTGGTAGCTTTTTCCAAGAGAAATTCATATTCCAAACTTTCTTGCTCTTGTTTTAATTTGTTTTCAATAGCCATTTTAAGAGTTGAAGGTAAAGTAATATCCCTTACTAATACTTCGTTAATTTGTATATATTGACTAATAAGTAAATCTCTGGTTTCTTCAAAGATTTCTTTTTGAATGACATCCCGTTTGGATGAATATATTTGTTCGGGAGTATAACGACCAATTACAGAACGTGTAGCCGAACGAATAGAAGGTTTAACTAAGGTTTGCAAATAATTTTGCCCTTTTTCTTGATGTAGCTTACCTAATTCTGTGAATGAAGGTTGATACCATACAGATACATCAACAGTAATTTCTAATCCGTTGGAAGATAATACTGCCATTTTTTCGGCAACTTCTTGCTGACGAACTTGGTAAATAAACATACTGTTCCAGGGCATAATAAAATGGAATCCCTCGCCATAAGTGTTTTCGGTATCTACTCCATTTCCTAAAAGTTTAAAAAGGACTCCTCCTTCTCCGGATCTAATAGTTGTAGTCATACTGTTCCACGATATTAAAATTACTATTATTCCAATAATTGCTATCCCTATCGGGAAAACTTTTTTCATATCAAATTCTTGTTGTGCTTGCATATCTTTCTTTTTTCTTCAAAGATACACTTTTCCAATGGTATTATTGAAGATATCGAATCATAATATTGTTAAATATTATTAATAAAATGTTGTATATATACAATAGAATATACTATATTTGTGCTATGAAAAGTAGAAAGATATATAATCGGATTGCTGTTTTGCGCCACGATCAAGGGATTAGCCGGAAAGAATTGGCTAAAAAAGTGAAGGTAAATTATCAAACCATTGGATATTTGGAGCGCGAAGAGTATAATCCCAGCTTAGATTTAGCTTTTCGGTTTAGCGAGGTATTTAAGCAGCCGGTTGGGTTTATTTTTTCTACTGAACCGCAGAAACCATTGAGTCAAATAATACAAGAAAATAAATAA
>JAGGWH010000037.1 GCA_021157585.1 Bacteroidales bacterium
TCTCTTCTTGGACCACGACTTCTATCAGCATAATTAGATCTTTCATCTTTAGTATCCGAATCGGATCTTCTTTTATGCTTATTGTCTGATTTGTCAAAAGTTCTTCTTGGTGTTCGTCTTTCGGAATAATCGGATTTTTCGTCTCTATTTTTATAATCCGATCTGTGTTCTTTCCTGTGTTCATCTGATTTGGGAAACTTATCTTTAGTCCCTTTTCGCTCTTCTTTTAGCTTAGCATCAAATGCCCAATCGCTTTTTGTTTTTCCTTTAAATTTGGTATTTTTTCCTTCTCTATCCCAATCGTCTTTTCTTCGGTAAGCAGGTCCTTTTTGTCTGTTATTATCTTGTTTACCTCTTGATTTATAGTCTTTATACTTTTCTTTTTTACTGCCTTCGTAGATTTCGAATTTCTCAAAACGACATTCAAGGGGTCCGTTATAAAGTTCGAGTTTTTGCGATGGATATAAGCCGATTTGCTTTAGAGCAATAATATCAGAACTGATTATCCAAGCATTATATCCGCCATATTTTTGTTTCATTGTATCGCCCATTTCACGATATAATTCCACAATATCGCGTGTTTTGATACGCTCTCCATAAGGTGGATTACAAACCATTATTCCGGGACCTTTAGGAGGATTAAATTCTTGCATTGGGACTTGCTCAAGCTGTATTTCGTTTTTAAGATGTGCCGATTTAATATTTTTTTCAGCAATTGTAATCATCCCGGCAGCAAGATCGGTTCCAACTATTTTGTAGTCAAAATCTTGTTGTTGTGCTAAGGCATCAATTTTAATTTCTTTCCATAGCTCAGCATCAAAATCTTTAAAGTTCTGAAAGCCAAAGAAATCGCGATAGCTGGCAGGTGGAATATTCATTGCAATTAAAGCTGCTTCTATAAGTAAAGTTCCCGAGCCGCACATTGGATCAACAAAATTGCTTTTTTTGTCCCAGCCGCTTAATAGAATCATACCCGCGGCCAAAACTTCGTTCAAAGGAGCAGAGCCGGCACTTACACGGTAGCCGCGCTTGTGTAAAGATATATTCGAACTGTCTAAGGAAACGGTACAATGATCGTCTTTAATAAAGATGCTAATACGTAAATTGGGACGTGTAGTCTCAACATTTGGTCTTTCTTTAAATTTGAATACAAACTGGTCAGCAATAGCATCTTTTGTTTTTAAAGCAGCATATTGCGAGTGGTTTATTTTGGAATTGCTAAGAGTGGCATCAATAGCAAAGGTATCTTCCAATCCCATAAGTTGCGACCAATCTATAGAACGAATGCCTTTGTATAAAGCCAACTCATCGGCAGCAGGAAAGTCTGCTATTGGTTTTAAAATTCTTATGGCGGTTCTGCACCAGTAATTAGCTGTGTATAAGTCTTTTAAGTCGCCTTTAAATGAAACGGCGCGATTAAGTATTTCTACTTCATTTATTTGTAAATCTCGAAGTTCTTGTGCTAAAATTTCTTCTAATCCGGCAAATGTTTTAGCTATGTATAAATCTTTCAATGTCTATGCTTTAAGTTTTTTGCAAAGATAGCTTTTTCTTAGGCTCGCTTTAACTAAAATTTCTTTTGATAAATATGGCAATATGGAGTGCCTCCTTTGTTTTTATAATAGTTTTGGTGATAATCTTCTGCTTTCCAGAATGTAGTAGCAGGACTAAGTTCTGTGGCTACATCAAAACCATTTTTCTGTAATTCGGCTATTAGCTTTTTAGCTGTTTCCTTTTCTGTTTCAGAGGTGTAGAATATTGCAGAGCGGTATTGTGTTCCAATATCGGGTCCTTGACGGTTTCGCTGACTTTGGTCGTGGGTTTCAAAAAATATTTTCGTTAACTCTTCATAACTTATTTTGTTTGCATCGAAAATAACTTTTACCGTTTCTGCATGAGCTGTTTGTCCCGTACACACTTGCTCGTAAGTTGGGTTGTCGCGATGTCCTCCCATATATCCGACTTCCGTTGATATTACTCCTTTTTGCTTCTGAAAGTGATATTGAGTTCCCCAAAAACAACCGCTTGCAAAATAGGTAGTGTCAAAATTTTCTACGGGAAGTTTTACGGCTTCAAAATTAAGAGATATAGAGTTTACACAATGACGGATATTTTTATCGGTAAATTTTTCACCTTCAAAAATATGTCCAAGATGAGCACCGCAATTAGCGCAAAGAATTTCCGTTCTTTTGCCATCGGCATCTAATTTACGCTCAATAGCTCCCGGAATTTCATCGTCAAAGCTTGGCCATCCGCAATGTCCGTCAAATTTATCGTCTGATTTATATAGGTGAGCACCACATCTTTTACAGTTGTAAGTGCCACTTTCTGTATGTTCGTTATACTGTCCGGAAAAAGGACGTTCCGTTCCTTTATATACTATTACCTTTTCTTCCTCTGCTGTTAATGCTTTGTATTTTGGTTTATTTTGGCTGTTTGTAGACATAATTGTAAATATTAATAGAGATGCTAAAACTATTGTTTTTTGTTTCATATGCAAAGAAACTTAAAATTGATTTCTGTTCCGAAGATAAGTTCTAAAAAGCTGTTAAAAAAATAATCATTTAAAAACTTGATATATATTTTGGTATTTTGTATTATTGTGATATTAAAATAATATCATTACAAATTATAAATTTACTATATTATGAAAGAAGAAAAAGAATTTAGTCCATCATCAGGTTATTTTATGTTATTTATAACTTTAATATTAATTCTTGTACCAATTCCATTAATTATTCTGTCGAAAATGATTGTTTTATTGGTTTTCTTAGTCATTGGAATCTTTTTGGCAATTGGATTTTTCATTGTTAATCCAAACGAATCGATGGTTATGGTTTTATTTGGCTCATATAAAGGAACCGTGAGTAATAACGGATTTTTCTGGGCTAACCCTTTTTTTACAAAAAGAAAGATATCATTACGAGCAAGGAATATAGATAGTTCGCCTATTAAAGTGAATGATCATGTAGGAAATCCGATTATGATAGGAATTGTATTGGTTTGGAGAGTTAATAATACGTTTAGAGCTGCTTTTGACGTTGATGATTACATTCAGTTTGTAGAGATACAATCAGAAGCCGCAATTAGGAAGTTAGCAGGTGATTATCCTTACGATAATTTTGATGATGAGGGTGCTGATATTACGCTAAGATCAGGAGGCGAGATTGTTAATCATAAGCTTGAGCATGCACTTAAGGAACGCTTAGAAATTGCTGGAATAGAGGTAATGGAAGCTCGTATTTCTCATTTAGCCTACGCCCAAGAAATTGCTCAAGCTATGCTAAAACGTCAACAAGCTACCGCTATTGTAGCAGCACGGTTTAAGATAGTTGAGGGTGCTGTTAGTATGGTTAAAATGGCTCTTGATCAGTTGAAGGAAGAGGATATTATTGAAATGGATGATGAGCGTAAAGCCGCTATGGTTAGTAATTTGATGGTTGTTTTGGTTAGTGATAAAGATGCTGCTCCCATTGTAAATACAGGAACACTTCATCATTAATTTTTTGGGTAAAAAGTATTCTAAAATGTCTGAGAAGAAAAAAATCAATAAAAAAAAGGCTTTTGCTTTACGCTTAAATCCAAAAATGATGGATGCACTTGAAAAATGGGCTGCTGATGATTTTCGGAGTATGAATGGTCAGATAGAGTGGCTACTTTCAGAAGCGTTAAAAAAGGCAGGACGAAAGTTAAAATGAATATTAGATTAATATCTGTACCCTTAAATGGTAATATTTATTTCATATTGTTAAATTAATCTTGCATTGATGAACAAAATAATCTAAACTATATTTGTTTCAAATAGTTTAAATGAGAACAGCAGAATACCATATCGAAGAATTTAAAAATGTATTTGAGAATAGCATTTTTTTTCATGTGTCTGATATATATGCATTTTATCAATCATTTGATGCTAAAATTCCACGAACTACAGTTAATTGGAGAATTAACACCCTTGTTAAAATTGGAGTAATTCAACGGGTTGGAAGAGGTAAATATAAATTAGGGACAGGAAATATTTTTTCACCACAGATATCATCTAAAGCTATACGGCTAAATAACTTGATGAAAGCTAACTTTCCGTATTTAAATTTTTTAATTTGGCATATAAGTGAAATAAATTCACTTTCACAACACCTTATCAATAAAGATATATATTATGTTGAAGTGGAGCGAGATGCTATTGATGCGGTTTATGAGAAACTTGGGGAAAAATATAAATTTGTATTAAAAGGAACAATCAATGACGATGTGTTTTTTGACGAAAGTCAAATCGTAGTTCGTCCATTAGTTACAGCTTCACCTCTTCAAGTTGTAAAAAAAGTCCAGACCATCACTATCGAAAAGTTATTGGTGGATTTGTTTGTCGATAAAGAATTTGAGTTTCTTCAAGGAAATGAGTTAATACATATTTTTACAAATGCGTTTTCCAAATATACCATAAACACTGATAAATTGCTTAGATATGCCAGTAGAAAGGAAAAACGGATAACAATCGCCAATTATATCGATACTATAAAACGACAGTAAAATTAATTTACTGTCAATAATCTAATTATAATGATTCAAACAATTTGTACAACAAACGAGTGGATTTCCGAAATTGCTCACACAAAAAAAGCAGATAAAGGGTTGGTTCAGAAACTTATTCGTGTATTCGTGCATTAATGCTATTGGAAGGATTGTCCGAATCAAAACTCGACTACGTTTTTAAAGGCGGAACAGCACTTATGTTGATACTCAATAGCACCAAAAGATTATCCATTGATATAGATATTATTATTCCGAAAAGGATGAAAGTCTTCAAGGAATATTGTCCAAAATTGCTGATAATAAAGGGTTTATTGGTTTTGAAGAACAAAAGCGGAAAACAATTAGTGGAATAGAAAAAGCGCATTATAAATTTTTCTATCCCAATGCACTTAAAGCGGATGATGAAGATTTTATATTGCTTGATATTTTGTTTGAAAAAATCCATTATACCACGTTGATTTCAATCCCAATTCAGTCTTCTTTCGTTTTAAATGCTGGAGATAATATCGAAACCAGAACTCCCGATTTTAATAATATCATGGGAGATAAATTAACCGCTTTTGCACCCAATACAACAGGAATCCCATATTTCAAAAATGATAGACCAATGGGTCAGGAAATAATTAAACAACTTTACGATATTGGAAATATTTTTGAAGAAATAAACGATGTTAAAATTGTTTATGATGTTTTTGTTCGCTTTGCTATTGTTGAACTCCAATATCGGGATTTAGGTTCTGATGTGAATATTGTATTAGATGATATTGTTGAGAATTGTTTATCCATTGCATTGCGCCAACCCATTGGAAATGCTAACTTTGAAGTGCTACAGCTTGGGCTAAAACAGATTACTAATTATATATTTTCCGAAAAGTATCATATAGAAAAAGCCATTGTTCATGCTTCACGAACAGCATACCTTACAGCATTAATGAAAATCAGTACTGAACTGGAACGGTATAACAACAAAATTGATATGAAGGAATGGATAATCGAACAACCCAACAATACCAAGCTAAATAAGCTTAAAAAGACCAATCCAGAAGCATTTTACTATTGGTTTAAGTATTATGCATTGCATAAATAAATTGTAAGCAGTCGATTGATTGTGATCTTGGTAAATTATGCGCTCCTGCTTGGCTTAGTCTCCAGATTAGGTTGTATAAAAGCTTTACAACTAAAAATATTGTGATTTCTGAACGGGAAATATTCACTACATTTACTCTAAATTAGAAACAAAAATTGACCAATCCAACTTTTATAACTACCGCTTTGGATTCAGGGCCAAATGCTCTGGAAGCCTATAATTACTCCATTCAACAAAATAAATTAAACTTAGAATTTGATTGTTACGATTACGGTGCAAGGTTTTCTGATGTGAATTTTGTGCAAATAACTCTGGCTATTTTACAAATTAAATTCACAATTACCGTCGCTTTGGTACAAGTATTACAAGTAAATACCATCTCTTTGTTACAAAATACTTGTATATTTACATCCTCTTTGTTACAAAATAAACAAAAATGAATATAAAAAGGAAAGCTTATTCTCAACTGCTTGAGTGGAAGGAATCAGAAAATAGGAAACCATTGCTATTGCGTGGAGCCCGACAAGTAGGCAAAACGACATTAGTAAGAGAATTCTCTAAAGAGTTTGACAATTACATTGAGTTGAATCTTGAAAGAGATGCTGATCGTAATCTGTTTCAGGTTGACGATATTAATAAGATTTTAAATGGCGCATATATTCTTAGAGATGTTACGCCTACAAATAAACCAACACTTTTATTTCTTGATGAGATTCAAGAATCACCCAAAGCAATTCAATTGCTTAGGTATTTCTATGAAGAAAAACCAGAACTCTACGTTATAGCAGCAGGATCTTTATTGGAATTTGCATTAGGCAAAGTGCCTAGTTTTCCGGTGGGTAGAATAGAGTATCTTTATATGCATCCTTTAAATTTTGAAGAGTATTTGGGCGCGATAAATCATACACAAGCAATAAACGTAATTAAGAAAATTCCCATTCCTGATTATGCACACGATATATTATTAGATTTATTTCACGACTTTGCAATTGTAGGTGGAATGCCTGAAGTAGTACGTCAGTATATTAAAAATAAAAGTATTGCAATACTATCGAAAACGTATAATAAATTGTGGCAGGCCTATAAAGACGATGTTGAAAAATATGCGCGAAACAATTCGGATAAAAAAGTTCTTCAGCATATTATTAACGTAGCTCCAAATGAAATTGACCGGATTAAATTTGAAGGTTTTGGAGAATCAAATTATCGTTCACGAGAAGTCGGTGAGGCTCTTCGTTCTTTGAGTTTAGCTAAAATAATACAACTCATTTATCCAACTACCAGTATATCGCCGCCTCTTCGTCCTAATTTAAAGAAAAGACCTCGCCTACAATTTCTCGATACAGGAATGTTAAATAATATATTGCTAATACAAGGAGATATGATAACCGTTAAAGATCTTAATGATTTTTATCGAGGCAAAATTATTCATCATCTGGTTTGTCAGGAGTTAATTTCTATTCATGATGAGCAAACGTATATTCCACATTTTTGGGTAAGAGAATCCAAAGATTCCAATTCTGAAGTAGATTTGGTGTATAGATCCGGTAAATATCTTATTCCCATTGAAGTAAAATCTGGGAGTCAAGGGAGGTTAAGGTCTCTACATCAATTTATTGAAAGAACCGACCATCCGTATGCTATGCGTGTTTACGCTGGAGTATTTAAAGTGGAAACCCATACTACACCTGGAGGAACGCCATATTTATTAATGAATTTGCCCTATTATTTAGGAACCAAAATACCAGAGTATTTAGATTTTTTTGTAAAGAATTATAACCTATGACAGAAGTGCTTATACTTGGTGGGCAAATGAGATTGTGGATTATACTGAATCCCCCCAATAATCAAAAAACTTACTGTTACGATTACGGGGCAAGGTTTTATGACCCACAGTTGGGACGCTTCCACACATTGGATCCTTTAAGTGAAAAGTACAGTTTTCAGTCTCCTTTTGTTTATGCAGCTAACAACCCGATAAGATATGTTGATTTTAATGGATTAGGTCCGGATGATCCAAGTAAACGCCAAAAGAAAGCAGAAGCAAGTTTTGCTTTTGCTCATCCCATTGCTGCAAGGGGTATTGGTTTTGAGTATAAACGTGATGGTAAAAACTTAATCGCATATGCCGGAAATTTTTCCATTAATGCTGCAAAGGATAATCTTTTAACTGGTGAAGGTTCACAAAGAAATGCTGTGCGACATGGCGTATGGCAGGCAATGATTACACAAGAATACGGGACAGACATTGCTAAAAGTGCTGGTTTTGCTCATGAAGGTTTTACTGTCCCAGAAGTTGGTGTTACAGCCGAAGGTTATACTGTTTCTGGCACTAGCAAAGAAAAGTTGTCTGAAGCTGATGGGATGGCCGATTTATTGAACAATATCATTGGATAAACCATTGGTGAAAATAACCCTGACGCATCTAACGCTGACCTAACCAAACTTGTTTTAGATACTTTTAAAGAAGATGGAATGTGGACTGTAACCGAAACAGAATCTGGATTTTCCATTACTAAAACAAAAATAACGGAAGAACAACATCAAAAAGCAATTGAAAATACACAGTCAAAAGGAGAAAATGGGTTAAATAAAGATGAAGAGAATGAATAAAATTAATAATAGCCTTGTAATATTTATATTTTTAGCAGTTGTTAGTCTTCTTTTTCTTAATAGTTGCACTAATTCATTTGATGAACGAATTGCTAAACAAGTTGAGACCAAGTGTTCTGATTTTTCGACACCTGAAAGCTGTATTATCGGTTTAAATGAAATAACAGAGTTTGATTGGAATAATGTTTATGTTTTTGCGAGTATGACAATGCCTGATGAAATAAGTAACATTATTGGATTTGATTGTGATTGCAGTCATGTTAAAGATAATTATACAAGGATTGTTTTTACAAAAGATAATATGATAGTTTTTCAGGATCAGTATTATGGATTATCTTCATTGGTTCAATTCAGATCAGTTAACAAAGCTGACAAATACTTACATTACTCAAAAACTGAAGCGAAATTTTATGCAATAAAGAGAAACAATACTTTATCTAATGGGTATTTTTATGATCTTTATCCTGTTAGTGGTGAAAGGAAACCAAGATTTAGCAGGTAGTTTTATTTTATGAAAATACTGAAAAATAACTGGCAATAATTAAGAATTACCCAAAACCCGGCTCTGCGTCGGGTTTTTCATTTTAAGTTATCAGTACTACCAAAATTTTTCAGAGTCTCTAAGCCGGCAAGTCCGGGCTTTTTTCTTACTAATCACCGCTCAAAATCCTTAGCAAATCATTATTTAGATAATAAACTTCCAAGCCTTCTTTTTTGGGTGTCAAAATATCGGTTTTTGTTAGTTCGGCCATATATTTTGTTATGGTTGTTCTCGATGTTTTATTGAGAATTTCACCAACAGTTTTGGCCTTAATATAGGGTTGACTATAAATGGCTTCGTTAAGCTCTTTCGAATACCATTTGAATTTTGACTGCGCATAAACATAGGTTTCGTTCATCTGGTCAATAATATCTATAATCAAATTGCGTGTCTGAACCGCAGTTTTTTCAACCGCATTAAGCATATAGATTATCCAGCTTTTCCAGTTCTGTCTTTGTGTTACTCCAGCCAGATAATGATAATAATCATCTTTATTTTTGATAATATATTTAGATAAATATAATATTGGTTGAGTAAGTAAACCAGTATGAGATAGGTATAATAAATTCAGTATTCGACCTGTTCTGCCATTGCCATCCTGAAAAGGATGAATGGCTTCAAATTGGTAATGTGCAATACACATTTTTAATAATGGATCTGTTTCTGCATTTAGTGATCCGTTCAAGTATTCAATCAGATTTTTCAGATAGGATTCAATAATTCCTTCGCCTCTTGGCGGTGTATAAACAACTTCTCCTGGACGTAATTCACTATTTCCTCTTCTGATTATTACTCTGGACTGAGGTGGTCGTATTCCAATATTAGTGTTTTTAATTTGCTGAACAATATTTATTATGGTTTGTAAGTCAATTTCCTTTTTCTCATAAATTGAATTATACCCAGTCCATAAAGCTTCTCTGTATCTAAGAACTTCTCTTGTTGCCGAGTCTGTATGTTCTTCTCTTTTTGAGTCTGATATGGCCTTAAACAGCTCATCTTCTGTGGTAAATATGTTTTCTATCTCGGATGATGATTTAGCTTCTTGAATAGAAATTGTGTTTATAAGCATAAAGGGGTTAGGTAACTTGGTCATTTCAATATTTACGGAAGATAAAGCACGGGAAGCAGAGACTAGCTTTTTTAGTATTTCACTATCATTCTCTAATTCTTTGTCTGGTGGAAGCAAAGGTAAATTGTTGAAAGGCTTGTTTCGATCAAAAATATATTTGTTCATTTTCTATCATTTATTGGACATAGTACAAAAGTATGTCCAATTTCTTTTAAAACCTAGGAGTATGTCCAAAAAATATATTAAAAATGAACGTAATGTTAAATTGTGTCCATTTGTATTATTTTTTCTCTCCTTATTGTTTAAAGTAGTATGCTGGAAATATTCATTACATTTACTTTAAATTAGAAACAAAAATTGACTAACTCAACTTTAATAACAACCGCTGTTTATACTGAGCCAAATGCCATGGAAGCCTATAATTTTGCCATACAACAAAATAAATTAAAATTGGAATTTCACTGTTACGATTATGGTGCTAGGTTTTATGATCCGGCAATAGGGCTGTTTACAACTATTGACCCTTGAGCTGAAATTTACATTTCGACACCTTTTTTTATAACAACAACGATTTTATTAGGTATACAGAAATATAAACGTCAAGCAAAAAACACAATCGTATTGCACTATTAATTGAGCATTAATTAGGATAATTGTTAATTGTATTGTGCATTTTGTATCTTTGTGAAAATAAATTATAGAAGCAATGAGAACACTTTATCAGAAATTTGAAACGCTTTTACAAAATACAACAACAGATTTTAAACGTTATTTGTACGAAAAAGTCTCTTGGGATAGTCGTATGATTGGGATTATTGGTCCTCGTGGTGTTGGTAAAACAACAATGATTTTGCAGTATATCAAAGAAAACTTAGACAAAAAGAAAGCATTATATGTATCAGCAGATGATATGTATTTTAGTGAAAATAAACTTGTTGAATTAGCAGATGACTTCTATAAAAATGCAGGAGAGTATTTGTTTATTGATGAAATACACAAATACAAAGATTGGTCGCGTGAATTAAAAAATATTTACGATTCATATCCTACATTAAAAGTTGTATTTACTGGTTCCTCAGTTCTTGACATCCTTAAAGGTTCTGCGGACCTAAGTCGTCGTGCTTTAATCTACAAATTACAAGGGCTTTCGTTTCGGGAATATTTAAACTTTTTTCATAATTACGAGATCGAAGTTTATTCCTTAGAACAAATAATTAATAACGAAGTAAAACTTGAAAACATTAAACATCCACTACCATTATTTAATGACTATCTACAAAATGGATATTATCCTTTTGGAAATGAAAACGAATTGAATTTACGTTTAGGACAAATCATTGTACAAACATTAGAAACAGATATTCCACAATATGCAAACTTAAATGTAGGAACAAGTCGTAAACTGAAACAATTGCTTTCTATTATTGCAGAAAGTGTACCGTTTAAGCCTAATTTTTCTAAGATTTCTGAAATAATTAAAGTTAGTAGAAATTCTTTAGATGATTATTTCTCTTATATGGAAAAAGCTGGACTTATTGGTCAGTTGAGAAATGAAACAAGTGGTATTCGTGGATTAGGAAAGGTTGATAAAGTTTATTTAGATAATACTAATATCATTTTTAATTTAGCTGGAGAAAAAACAAATGCAGGAAATTTACGAGAAACCTTTTTCTTTAACCAAATACGATTGAAAAATGAAGTGATTTCTTCAAAAAAGGCTGATTTTGTCATTGATAATTATACGTTTGAAGTTGGTGGTAAAAACAAACAACAGAAACAAATTGAGAAAGATAGAAAATTATTTGTGGTAAAGGATGATATTGAATTTGGATATTTAAATGTAATACCTCTTTGGGCTTTTGGATTAAATTACTAAAAAACAAAGCATATAAAAATGCCAAGCACATTGTTAAAAGAAAAAAGCCCTTAAAATGAATTAAGAGCTTTTTAAAATCGCGGTCTGGACGGGACTCGAACCCGCGACCCCCTGCGTGACAGGCAGGTATTCTAACCAACTGAACTACCAAACCGTTTTTTCAATGTACTTGCCTTGTGTAAAGCGTTGCAAAAGTACATTATTTTTAATTATCTCCAAATGTTTTTTATCTTTTTTGATTTTATTTTTTAGAAAAAAATATAACTGCTAAAAAGAGCATTATTCTTCAATTAACGGAAGGCTAAAGTTAAATGTAGAACCATTTCCTTCTTCCGACTCTAACCATATCTTTCCTCTAAAACTGTTTACTAATCCTTGAGAAATTGCTAAGCCAAGCCCTGTTCCTCCATAAAGTTTGGTGGTCTTTAACTCTGCTTGCATAAAGCGCTGAAAAATTTCATCTTGTTTGTCTTTGGAAATGCCTATGCCGCTATCTTTTACATAAAAGCGAATACTTTTTTTGTGGTCTGTTATATAATAACCAAATTCTACAAATCCACTCTGTGTAAATTTTAATGCGTTACTTATTAAATTGATTAATATTTGTTTTAATCTTAATTCGTCGGTTATTATAAAGTATTCTATTTTAGGACAATCTGGTTTAAGAATTAGCTTTAGATTTTTTTCTAGTGCTGATATCTCAAACATATTGAAGATATCCTTAAGAGTTTCGCAGAGATTAATTCTTTCATAGTTAAGTTTAATTTGCCCTGATTCTATTTTAGAAATATCAATAATATCGTTGATGATACTCATTAACTGATTGCCGTTTTGTCTGATAATTCTAATGAAATGATCCTTTTCATTTTGGGAAATATCATCTTCGCCAAGTAAGTCGGAAAAACCGATAATAGAGTTCATAGGTGTACGTATTTCATGACTCATATTGGCTAAAAAAGCCGACTTTAATTTTTCATTCTCTTCTGCTTTTTCTTTTGCTTTTAATAAATCGTGTCCGGCTTGTTTTACTTTAGTTATATCTCTTACAATAATGAGTAAATGTGGTTCATTATTATAATTTATTAAACGTCCTTTTACATTGACAAAGAAACTTTTTCCATTTTTGGTTTTATCTATCGACTCTCCTTCAAACATTTTAGTGTAGCTATTGTCGAGATGATTAATAACTTCTTCAAAGCTGTGATCTTTAACGGGATTGATATATCGTGAGCTTGTTGATTGTGTAAATTCAGTATAGGAATAGCCATACATGCTTATTGCCATTTTATTTACCTGAACAATCTCTGCTTTCATATTGTAGATAATTACACCATCTAAAATAGATTCAAAAATATGACGGTAACGTGTTTCGCTTTCTTCTAGTGCTTTTTGTGCAATTTTGCGGTTTGTAATATCTCGACTAACAATAACTAACGAAAGCGGTTTCCCTGCTGTATCCAGTAGTGTTTTTGCAGTAAATTCTAATGGAATTGCACTTGCATCTTTTTTAATACCTGTAATTTCTTTTTGGAAATAGCCGTAAATGTCAATACTGCTTATTATTTCTTCAAATAGTGATTCTCTGTCTTCATCTTTCCAAAGAATATGAATTTGCTCTCCAAGTATTTCGTGATTTTTATAACCGAAGATATATTCAGCTTTGCCCGTCCACGTACTTATTTTTCCCGATAAATCGGTTATTATAAGCCCATCATTCATTTGTGATAGAATTTCTTCAGATTGTCTGAGTTTTTCAATACGCGAAATGTCATCTGTAATGTCTGATAAAACACCGTAGAAATGAGTTATTTCACCCTCGGAATTATATTGAACAGTAGTGCGATCGTTAACCCATTTAATTTTATTGTCTTTTGTAATAATTCGGTAGGGATGATGAGTAAAATTGTTTCTTTCTTTTTTGGATAACTCTTCAGTCTCTTTTCTTAATCTACCAATATCGTCAGGATGAATAAATTGAAGATAATTCATATTTTGAGAATAGAGCTCTTTAGGTTTGTATCCGAATAAAATCTCGGAATTATCAGAGACAAATTCTATCGGACTACCGTTTTCATTTTTCCATAAAATAGCAACCATACCACTCATATTTAAAATACGAATAGCTTCTTCTTTATTAGTTATATCTTCACCTGAACTGATGGTGCCAATTATTTTGTTGTTTTCATCTCTCAGCAAGCTGTTGCGCCAAGCAATTAGTTTCTCTTTTCCGTTGACCGTTTTTATCTTGTTCTCAAAGTAGTTATCATGAAACTCTTTATGTTCCATTGACTTATTAAATAGTTCCCTATACCTATTACTTTCATTTTTGGGGAGAAAAGTTGAAAACCAATTCTTGCCTACAATATTTTCTTTGGTTGTTTCAAGAATTTCACATCCTTTTTTGTTGATATCAATTATAGATCCATGGGTATCTAGAACAATCATTATCGTACCTGCAACTTCAAAGTACTGCCTTGCTCTTTGGTGCTCTTTTTCTATTATTAAAGCTGTTTTTTTACGTTCGGTAACATCAAGCAGTTGTGCAATTGTTTTGTTTTTGCCGTCAACATTTTTTATAACAGAAGAATGAATTTCAACATGCCGTATTTCTCCGCTTTTTCTTATTACTTGAAAAGTATAATATTGAGGAACAGATTTTCCTTCTTGTCTGTCTTTATATCGTCGTCCGACTAAAGTGGCACTTTCCGGCGTTAGAAATTCTCTGAAATCTTTGCCTATAAGTTCTTCGGTAGTATATCCTGTTATAATTTCCATTTGATGGTTTACATACTCGAAATGAAATGTATTGTCAATAATAGTAATTCCCTCGTAAGAGTTGTTGACAATAGTTTTATAATTATTATCTTTTTCGAAAAGTGCTTTTTGGATATTTACAAAGTCATTAATATTCTTAGCAATTATCAGATAGTATTTTTTATTACCAATATCGATAAGTTTTGCCGAAACAAGCATATGAATTTGTTTCCCGTTTTTTAGGGTGAACAAACTCTCGTGATTGATGATTTCTTCTTTGTTTTGTAATTTTTGAGTAAAAAATTTACGATCCGATTTACGCGTCCATAAATTTAAGTTGAAGGTTGACTTGCCAATGATTTCCTGATATGATAATCTGGTTATTTTAGTAAACATTTCATTTACTTCTACATAGGTCCAGTTATCCATTTCCATAATAGCTAAAGCATCGGGGCTATTGCTAAAAATACTTTGGAATTTTTCTTCGCTGCGTTTTAGTTTATCTTGCGCAGCTTTAATTTCGGTCATGTCTTTAGTGACGGTTATTATGTGAGCTTCTCCGTTTAATTCAATAATATCTGCAGATATAAGTGCCTGAAGTAAACTCCCATTTTTCATACGGAAAGTAATCTCCAAGTTGGAAATATGGCCGTCTTTTTTAAGTGGTCGGTAAAAACTACGATTAGTTATACCATCTACCCAAATATTTAAATCGTGAGGTGTTTTCCCAATAAGCTCTTTTCTAGTATATCCTGTGTATTTTAGAAAGGTCTCATTTACGTCTACAAAAGTAGCATCCGAAACTTTATTAATCTGAAAAGCATCAGGAATATTCATAAAGGCTTTGCGGAATTGTTCTTCGCTTAGCTTTATTTTTTGTGTTAGTTCATTAATTTCAGTTACATCTTTGGAAGTAACTATAAAGCTTGGCTCTTCATTATAAACAATTGTTTTAGCAGATAGTAAGGTATCAATAGTTCTCCCTTCTTTTGTTTGAAAAGAAGTTTCTAAATTTTTAATAAATCCCTTCTTTTGAAGCTCGCTAATATAATAATCTCTGTCCTTTTCATTTATCCACATGCCAAGATCAAAAGCAGATTTATTCTTAACATCAGTATCAGTATAGCCAGTAGTATCTGTAAACGATTGGTTTATGAAAGTAAATTTCCCATCAGATATTCTACTTATTGTAATTGAGTCTGGGCTTAAAACTACTGCATCTTTAAATTGTTGCTCTTGTATTTTTTCTTTACCGATATCTTCCGTAGAGACAATAGCTAAAACTTTCTCGTCTTTCTTAATTAAATTTGATTTTAGTCGAATATGTTTAAGCGTGTTATTTTTGGTAATGATCTCTGTATTAGCACTAAAATGTGTATTCCCTTTAAAAAAATGATTCAATTGCTGAATAAATATTTCTCGTGATTTTTTAGTAAAAAAACGAGAACCATTTAATTCAAGTTCTTCTTTAGAATCTATTTCGTAAAGGTCGAGTACTTTTTGGTTTAACTGTGTGATTTTGCTCTTATCAATAAAAAGTAAGAATTCCGTTGGGTTCTCAATAAGATACTTTTTTAAATCTTTAACTCCATCTTCTTTAAGCGTATCGAAATAAGAAAACATCTCTGTATAATCAATTTCCCAAAGAGGAATAGGGGAATGCTCAAAAATGAGTTCAAAAGAAGACAGGTCAAGCGACTTGCTCATAAAATACGGTTTTTCATTAAATTAACAACTGATTTTAATAATTAACGTGCAAGTTACAAATTATTTTAGTATTACTCTTCAAAAGGTAAAACCTGAGAAGCTTCATCAAAACTTTTAGGCAAAATTGCCGATTTTGTTTCTTCTAAGCTTTCTAAGCTGTCAACATTTTTTAGTTTGCGTTCCATAGCGCGAGCACGTGTATTGGCTAAGGTGTCTAATGTTCCTGCTGCTGTATGTATCTGTCGGTGTGCTTTTTCTAATGTCGATGAGAATTTATTAAACTCGGTTTTTACTTCTTCTAAAACTTTCCATACTTCGCTACTGCGTTTTTGAACAGCCAAAGTGCGGAATCCCATTTGCAGACTACTCAATAAAGCAGAAAGGGTAGTAGGTCCGGTTATTGTAATATGATATGTTCTTTGTAAACGCTCAAAAGTACCTGGATGCCGTAGAATTTCAGCATAAAGGCCTTCTACAGGTAAAAACATAATAGCAAAATCGGTTGTGTTTGGTGGATCTAAATATTTTGTGCTTATGTCTTTAGCAAATCCTTCTATGGTTTTTAAAAGTAATTTCTGTGTTTGTTCAATTACCGTTTTATCTCCTAATTCAAAAGCATCTATCAGTGTATTATAATGTTCTAATGGGAATTTTGAATCAATGGGTAACCAAACTTCTTGATCACTTGATTTTCCGGGTAGTTTTACGGCATACTCAACATTAGCTTGACTGCCTTTTTTTGTTGCAACATTTTGTGAATATTGTTCCGGTGTTAAAATTTGCTCTAATATATTTCCGAGTTGGTATTCGCCCATTATACCACGCGTTTTAACATTACTCAGCACTTTTTTTAAATCACCAACTCCGGTTGCCAAGCTTTGCATTTCGCCAAGACCTTTATGTACTTGCTCTAAGCGGTCGCTGACTTGTTTAAAGCTTTCGCCGAGGCGTTTTTCCAATGTTGTTTGCAGCTTTTCATCTACTGTTTTGCGCATTTCGTTGAGCTGAGTTGTATTGTCGGTTCTGATATCTTTCATCTGCTTTTCAACAGTTTCTTTAAGCTCTTTTTGGCTGTTTTGGGATTGTTTATTCAAATCTGCAAAATTGTTACGCATTTGCTCTGAGAATTCATTTAGCGATTTTCCTAGTTTTTCTTCAAAACGACTAAGGTTTTTACTTAATTCCTCACGACTATCTTTAGCGTTTTTGGCTTGTGTATCGCGGAATATTGTAAAATGTTGCTGCATTTTATCGGAGAAATCAGATAGTGATTTCGAGAATTTGTTAAACTCAGCTTGTTGCATCTTTATCGAATCAAAAACCCTGTTTAATAAGCTGTCTTGTAGGATTTTAAAAAGCTCGTTAATTTCTTTTCTGTTCTCGGTATTAAGCTCTCGAGTTTCTTTACGCATTTCTGCTAGATTGTCTTTTATATCACGTTTAAAATCATCAAAAGCAAAATCGTCTTTCTGTTTGTTACCGTATTTGTAAACCAAATAAATGAGCGCTAGGAGTAAAACAATTACTAAATAAGTAAGATAAATTTCCATATGTAGATTAAATCAGGGTTAAAAAATGATATTTCTCAGGCACAATAATTAGAATTAAAGTGTAGCTAAAATTACATAAATTTTTCGATAAGACTTCTAAAATAGTCGCCTCTTTCTTCAAAATTTTTAAATTCATCGTAGCTTGCTGCCGCCGGCGATAATAGGCAGATAGAGTTTTTGTTTTCTTGTATGATGTTTTCTAAATGAGGCTCAAACAGGTGCAGCTTTTCAATATGTATTTTTTTAAATTTACTGTTGTTCGCTAATTCGTCAAACATTCTTTTCCCGGCAGGGCCGATAAAGAATATTGTATTTAAAGTAAATTTTTCAAGAAAAGCATATAATTTTTGATAATTGAGTTTGCGATCTAATCCTCCTAAAATAAGATAATCGACTTTTTTTAAAGATTTTAGAGCTTCTATACTAGCTTCGGGAATTGTCGATATAGAATCGTTGTAAAATTGTAATTTTTTAATTTTTCCGATAAACTCAATGCGGTGTGGTAGTGGTTTGAAGTTTCTTATGCTCTCTAATGTCAATTCTTCATTCAGCCCAAGAATATTAGTCAAATTTAAAATAGGAATACAGTTTTTTAATTGATGCAGCCCTTTTAAATAAAGCATCTCATCAATATGGATTAATTTTTTATAATCGTTTTTTCTTTTAATACTATCGTTTATTAAAGTATAATTTGAGCTATAAATTTTATCTTTTAAAAAAGAAAAACCCTCTTTTATCAATTCTGTTTGATTACAAAAAAAGAATTCACCTTCCGATTGGAATTTTGCAATATTCAGCTTTGCTTTAAAATAATTATTTTCAGTCTTAAAATAATCTAAATGTTCCGGAAACAGATTTAATAAAATGGAATAAGTAGGACTGAATCGTGTATATTCCAATTGGTGAGCAGAAAGCTCAAAGACAATAAAGGTATCATCTTCAATTTTGTCCCAGTAATCTAAAGCGGGCTTTCCAATATTCCCAATAAGGATTGCTTTTTTATTTTGGTCGCTTAAAATTTTAAATAGTAAACTGGAAGTGGTGCTTTTTCCTTTTGTGCCGGTAACTCCAATAATTTGTTTTCTAAAGGCTTGTATAAATAAATCGGTTTGGGAAAAAATAGAATCGTGATTTAATTTACAATTTTCCGGAAGTTTAATTCCCGGCGATTTAATAATAAAGTCATTATCAGAAATAGAACTCAAATAATTCTGTCCGGTACTTATTTCTATATCAGCTTGTTGAAGAAGAGGATGCTCTCTTATATTCGGGTTTTTGTCGGCGATTAAAAAATTATTCTTGGGAAAATTTTTACTAAAAAAGCGAAAAGAAGATTGACCTTCCATTCCAAAACCCAGAAGTACAATACGTTTATCTTGAATTATAGAAGGAAGTTTATTTAGCATGTCGATAGCTTTTGTTTCAATAATATTTCTAAAAATTCAGGTAAAAAATGTTCCTGATTCCAGTCTTTTAGCGATTTAGCAAAGAGTTTTTCTGCCTCTGTTACAACTTGCAATTTTAGTGTTTTGGGCTTTGGGTAATTGTTTTTGTTTATTGCCTGAATAAGAGATAAATTTACTTCTTCAACAGTTCCAACACATTCAAAAGGTTTTACTTCTGTCAATCCGCGTAATTCTTCGAGCGATGTTTTAAGAGAGGGTTTTATAATTAAATTTTCACCTATCATTGCGTTTAATTCCGTTTCTGCTATAAAAGGAGCTAACATTATATATGTAAATAAACACTTCGGACAATTGCAACACCAAGAATCAGTTTTGCTTCCAACATTGCAAGATCTGAAAGTATAATGATGACTTTTTAATTTTGAAAATAAGCAGGCAATTTGAAGCTCGGAAAGAGGTCGTAAAAAACTGAAATATTCAATGTCGGGTGTAATATAGTTTTTGTAATAGTTTCTAAAATCCGATTCAAATTCAAATGTTTTGGAATATTGATGATTCACGTGACTATCGGCTACGGAAGGTTCGTTGGCACTTGATTCGTTGGATAAAGCAACATATTTTGTGTTTGTAATATAAGCTTGCAACAAGCTTGTAAAAGCTAACATAGCAGAAAAGGGAGTGTGCCCATTCAGATAGCCTTGTTTGTTTAGTCTTATTAAAGCAGGATCTATACTGCGCTTTGCAAGAAGCATATTCTCTTCCGGTAGTTCGGCTTGCTTTATTGTACTGAGGCTTGCTCCACGAGGATTTATAATAAATGGAAATAGTTTTAGCGATGAGCTTTTTAGCAGTTCTAAGCTTACTGCTGAGTCTTTTCCTCCACCAATAGGGACAATAATTTTTTGTTCTGTCTGTAAAGAAAACGATTCTGATTTCTTACTCGAATCTGTTCTAATATGCATAAAATTTTGCATATCAGCAGCTATCTCGTTTATATAAAAAAACTCACCTAACCCATTCCAATATAATTTCTTCCAGAATTGAATCTGATCTTCGTTTAAATAAAATGGTTTTATTATTACTTCAGCCGGACAGGCAGCTTTCCAATAACTGATTAATTCAACCATTCCCATATTAAATACAAGATTATCTATCTCCTGAGATTTTATTTTGTTGCCTTTAAACGACGACGGAAGAGCTAAATTTAGTGAAGGCTCAAATTTAACAGACGGTAAATCTTTTGGAAATTCACTTTCTAATAAAAATTCAAAACTAATATTAAGCTCTTCATTTTTAATGTAGTAATGGAAGTTTGTATATGTAAACTTTGAGTATATTTTGCGATATTTTATGTAGTCTTGCTGTCTGTTTGGCATTTGTTGCTGTTTGCTGTAATTTTTTGTTAAAGATAAATGGATTTTTGTAATCTGAAATGAAGAATAGAATAATTTAAATTAGCGTATAATGTTTATTTAAATTGTAGATTTTTAACTGAAAAACACTTTTTTATAATTCATCTTTAAATAAATGTTAAATTTTTTTAAAAATCTTGTGGCTGCTATAAAAAAAAGTGTACTTTAGCAGTGCGTTAATTTTAAGTGGGAATAATAATTGGCCCCCGATCATTGGTTTGATTGGGGGTTTTTTTATATTTGTGAAAAGGTACCTTTTATGGAGCATTTATTGGAACTGGAAAAAATTTATTCAATTTGGAAAAATTGCCCCCCCGATAGTATTAAACCATTAGATAAAAGTTCGGCATCTCCGAGGCTCTATTTTCGTATTTATGCTGATAATCAAACATATATAGGAGCTTATAATACCGATTTAAAAGAGAATAGAGCATTTTTTCATTATACAAATATTTTTAAAAAGGCAGGAATTAATGTTCCTGAACTCTATTTTGTTTCTGATAATGAAGCTTATTATTTGATTGAAGACTTAGGAAACAAGAATTTATTGGATGTACTTAAGAAAGAAGGAGAGTCTGATTTTGTTAAGCAATTGTATAAAAAAGCGATTAATAATCTCTTGAAAATGCAGCTATTTGGAAAAAATAAAATTGATTTTAAGCATTTTTCCTATCCAAGAGCCGAATTTGACACCCAATCGGTGCTTTGGGATTTAAATTATTTTAAATATTATTTTTTAAAAGTATCCGGTCTTACTTTTGATGAGCAGCTATTAGAGAATGATTTTCAGCTTTTGGCTAAGGAAATAGAAAAACAACATTGGATTGCATTTATGTTTAGAGATTTTCAAGCAAGAAATATTCAAGTTGTAGAAGACGATGTTTGGTTTATAGATTATCAAGGTGGCAGAAAAGGTCCGATGCTTTACGATTTAGTTTCTTTATTGTATCAGGCATCAGCCCAATTGAGTACGGAATTTAGACATGAATTAAAAGCATATTACGAGCAAGAAATGGGAAAAATATTTTCTGTTGATGATAGGATATTTAAGCAAGATTTTGATATTATGGTTTTTATACGAATTATTCAAACATTAGGAGCCTATGGCTTTCGTGGTTTAATAGAAAAGAAACCTTATTTTATTAATAGTATTCCTTTGGCTTTGGGAAATCTGGACGATTTTCTTCAAACCCAGCATCTTAAGTTAGAAATTCCTTATTTTATTAATTTGTTAAATCAATTAGTCAAATTAAAATCTAATTTTGCACCTAAATAAGATTGCATGCTAACAGTTACGGTTACCAGTTTTTCTTTTATATACGGCTCTTATCCTAAGGATGATAATTCAAATGGAGGAGGCTTTGTTTTTGATTGTAGGGCTTTGCCTAATCCCGGAAGATATGAGAAATATAAAGCTTTATCCGGAAAAGATGATGAGGTTAGTAAATACCTTGAGCAACAAGAGGAAGTTGCTTTATTTTTAGATGCCGTATTTAAGTTGGTAAGTCAGTCGGTAAAAAAGTATCAAGAACGCGGTTTCGAGAATTTACAAGTTAATTTTGGTTGTACCGGTGGACAACATAGATCGGTTTATTCTGCCGAAAGATTAACAGATTATTTAAATGAAAATTTTGATATTAAAGTTAATCTGATTCATTTACGAGAAAAAATCTGGGGGTAATTTGGGAGAAGAAACGACTTTAGATACAGATTACGCTTTGAAAAAAAAGCGGATGCTTAAATTTAATTTTTTGATTATTTTTGCTACTTGGATTCCGTTTGTATTTATTGCTATTTTTTCTAACTCATTAACTTTAATTGCTCAAATGATAATGGGTGGAGCACAAAGCCTGTCTGTTTTTCTTAGTTGGATGTCGACACGTAAATCTTATAGATTGCGAATGAATTTACCAAAAGGAGAATGTTTAAATGCTCGCTTTATGGCTTTTGTGTTTTTAATTTCCTTTATTGTAGTTTTGGCTATGGCTATGGAGAGGTTTGTTAATCCAAGAGAAATGAAGGAAGAGATTGCTTTGTTTGCCCTGTTGGTAAATAGCTTTGCTCTTATTGTAAACTACGTTCAGTGGCGTAAAAATTCTCATTTATCTAAGCAGAATCAGTCATTGGTTATGGAAAGCCAAAAATCTTTATTTTTTATTAAATTCTTTACCGTTCTGACAGTTGAAATCTCTCTTTCCCTTTATTTTTTACTTGAGGGAAAAGGTATTCACGATTATGTTGATACTTCTTTTAGTGTCGCATTGGCATTTTTAACATTATATTCCTCATTTCGTTTGTTTCGTAAATCTAAGCGCATTAAAGTATAATTTTTTTATTTGTTGTTGATACTTTTGTTTTTACATAAAGATTATCTCTGCTTACTTGCTCTCAGAAACCGGCAAAAGGATGAAGATTCTAAATTATCAAATTAGTATTAATTTTATTAAGTTTGCATACATATTAACTAAAACACAAGTAAATGATGGAAAACAAAGTGTCACCTTTCAAGCCGGCTCTGAATAATGGAATTATTTTGGGTATTGTAAGTATTTTTATTTCGGTTATTATATGGATTGCAGGTCTTATGGAATCTATGGGATTTGCAGGATCTTTTTATATCCTTATGTTTAATTTAACGATAACAGTTGTTTTGTTAGTTGTTTTTACAAAATCCTATAGAGATAACCTTTTGGATAGAAAAATAACTTTTGGTAAAGCATTTGTTTTTGCTTTTCTTGTTGTAATTGTAAGTGTAATCCTTTCAGCTATTTATAATTATATTTTCAATACTTTTATCGATCCTGATTATGTTCAGAGATTAATGCTTAGTATGCAAGATAAAACTGTAGCGATGTTAGAAAATAGTGGTGCAGGTGATGAAGCTATAGATGCTGTGCTTGCTAAGTTTGAAGAGCAGGGAATTCCTAGCGTATTAAAACAGGTTCAACAAGCTTTAATTGGAGGTATAGTTGGAGGCGCATTTATGGCACTAATTAGTTCTGCAATTATTAAAAAAGATAATACAGAAGCTTAATAAATTATATTTTTTACTGAGATTAAAAGTATGAATATATCGGTAGTAATACCTCTGTATAACGAAGTGGAATCCATTGGCGAATTGAGTCAGTGGATTTCGCGTGTTATGTTGGAAAATGAGTTTTCCTACGAAATTATTTTTGTAGATGATGGAAGTAGGGATGGTTCTTGGGATGAAGTTCAACGTTTGTCCGCAGAAAACCAAAATATTAAAGGCATACGATTCCAAAGAAATTATGGAAAGTCTGCGGGTTTGAGTCAAGGCTTTCGTTATGCGCAAGGCGATGTAGTAATTACTATGGATGCCGATTTGCAGGATAGTCCGGATGAAATTCCTGATTTGTATCATAAAGTGATGGATGAGGGTTTTGATTTGGTTAGCGGTTGGAAGAAAAAACGCCACGATCCTTTTATTAAACGACGAACATCTAAATTCTTTAATTGGGCAACGAGAGTAGTAAGTCGTATAAAGCTCCACGATTTTAATTGTGGTTTAAAGGCTTATAAAAACGAAGTCGTTAAATCTGTTGAAGTATATGGCGAAATGCATCGCTATATTCCTGTAATGGCAAAATGGGCTGGATTTACTAATATTGGAGAACAGGTTGTTCATCATTATCCGCGCAAATATGGAAAAACCAAGTTTGGATTGGAACGCTTTATCAATGGTTTTCTCGATTTATTATCCATTACATTTGTAAGCCGTTTCGGAAGACGTCCGATGCACTTTTTTGGTTTGTGGGGCTCTGTTTTATTTTTTATAGGTTTTCTAATTGCCGGGTATTTAGCTTATGAAAAAATATTTAATGAAGTCTATAAAATGACCGAAAGACCTTTGTTTTACTTAGGTTTAGTAGCTATGATAGTTGGAGCTCAAATGTTTTTGGCAGGTTTTATTGGAGAACTGATTTCCAGAACATCTATTAATAAAAACGATTATATAATTGCCGATACTAAAGGCTTAAATATTGATAAGGTGTAATCTTGAGAAAAATAATTGTTATCGGTCCGGCTTACCCTTTGCGGGGCGGTATTGCCGCTTTTACAGAGCGACTATCTGATGAATTGTTTAAGCAAGGTAATGATGTGAGTATAGAAACATACAGCTTTCAATATCCTAAATTTCTTTTTCCCGGTAAAACTCAATTAAGCACAGAAGAGAATACATCAAAAGTTCCAATTCAGGTTTCTTTAAACAGTATTAATCCTTTTAATTGGATTAGTCTGGGTAAACGTTTAAAAAAGGCTAAACCCGATATTGTTATTTTTAAATACTGGATTCCATTTATGGCTCCGGCTTTGGGAACGTTGGCACGGATTATTAAAAAAAATAAAGTAACAAAATGTATTGCTTTAGCTCATAATATTTTGCCTCACGAAAAACGAATAGGGGATAGATGCTTATCGAAATACTTTATTAAAGCAATGGATGGCTTTCTTGTGCTTTCCGAATCAGTAAAAAAAGATTTGGAAAGTTTTAACTTTAAAAAGCCCGTTCGTATTAGTTCACATCCGCTTTACGATCATTTTGGAGAACTTTTAAAAAGAGAAGAAGCTCTGAGGATTCTTCAATTAGATACCGATTATAACTATCTTCTGTTTTTTGGTTTTATCAGAGAGTATAAAGGATTAGATTTAGCTTTAAAAGCGTTAGCAAGCGCAAAATTGAAAGGCTTAAAATTAAAATTGATTGTCGCCGGAGAATTTTACAGTGAGGCTAAATCATATCACGATTTAGTAAATAAGTTGAGTATTTCTAATCGTGTAATTTTCCGTAGCGATTTTATCCCGGATAGCCTGGTTCCTGCTTATTTTTCTGCTGCTGATTTAATTGTACAGCCTTATAAAGATGCAACGCAAAGTGGTGTTACACAAATTGCTTACCATTTTAACAAACCTATTTTAGTGACTAATGTTGGAGGCTTGCCTGAACTTGTCCCTCATAAAAAAGCAGGTTACGTTTCCAGTCTTGATACAGAAGAAATAGCTTCATATATTCTCGATTTTTTTAAAGAAAAACGAGAAAAAGAATTTTCAGCTAATATTTTCGACTTGAAGAAAAAATATAGTTGGAAATTGTTTGTAGAGCGGTTCAATGAATTAATAACAGACATAGAATCGTTCAAATGAATAGAAAAACGGTTTATTTTGTAGTTGGTCCAACTGCCGTTGGAAAAACAGCTTTTGCTATTCAATTGGCTAAATACCTCGATACGGAGATTATTTCGGCAGATTCACGACAGTTTTACAGAGAAATGAATATTGGAACAGCAAAACCATCAGAAGAAGAGCTTAATCAGGTAAAACATCATCTTATCGGGAATTTATCAATTTACCAAGATTATAATGTTTCTTCTTTTGAGCAAGATGCTTTAGCCCTTTTAGAGGAATTATTTCAATCAAAAGATACTGCTGTTGTCGTGGGTGGTTCAGGTTTGTATTTAGATGCTTTAGCCTATGGAATTGATGATTTGCCTGATGCTTCAGAAGAGCTCAGAATGAATTTAAAACGACTTTACGATAGTGAAGGCATTGAAGCTTTACAAAAGATGTTAGAGAAACTAGATCCTTTGTTTTATGAGCAGATTGATAAACAAAATCCCAAACGACTATTGCGGGCTTTGGAAGTATGCTTGACTACCGGAAAATCATATTCAGAGCTTAGAATGGGGCAAAAGAAAAAACGCGATTTTGAAATACTATGGATAGGTTTGAAGCAAGAGCGTTCCGTTTTGAATGATCGTATAAATTTACGAGTAGATTTGATGTTGGAAGCCGGTTTGTTGGAAGAAGTAAAACAGCTTTATCCTCATAAAGATTTAAATGCATTGAATACCGTTGGCTACAAAGAGTTTTTTCTTTGGTTAGATGGAAAAGAAAGTTTTGAATGGGCGGTAGAAAAGGTAAAAACAAATTCGCGGCGTTATGCTAAACGTCAAATGACTTGGTTTAGAAAGAATGATAAAATTAATTGGTTTAATGTGGAAAAGTTACCGGATTTTCGGGATATGCTTAATGGGTTATAGTGTATTTATTTGGGTTTTTACGGAGTGAAGATATAATATTTAGAAGCTTGACAATCAATTAGTTTGCTTTTACTTGCAGAGATTGCTCATTCGCAGAATCGTGATTTGAATTTTTATATAGAGCAAGCAAAGGTATACAGAACAGCAACAATCTTTTAGGGAGCTAATGTTAATTTTGGCTTTAGCAACACTCTTTGTATTTGCCGTTTTGATGTTCTTGTTTAAACGCTGGCGAATAGCATTTTTGATTTTGTTTCTCTATTTAATGGGAATAACAGGAAGTCTAATTATGTTATATGTATTTAATATTCCTTTGAATGTGAGTAGCTATACCGGTTTGATTATGATAGTTGGAATTATTGCTGAGAATGCAATCTTTACGGTATTTCAATATTTTTCGGAGCTGGAAAATGAATCTAGAGATTTTGCAATAAAAAATGCCATTAATTTACGTTTACGTCCCAATTTAATGACAGCCCTAAGTGCTATCTTGGCTCTAATTCCTTTATCAAGTGGTATTGGCATTGGAGCACAGATGCAACAAGCCATCGCTATTGCCGTTATTGGTGGGTTTATTGTTGGATTACCTTTATTGTTCTACCAACTTTCTTACAACGAATGAAATTTAATTGATAGTAGTATAAATGAAACCTTATTATATTACCTTTTCAGCAATTATTTTTTTGTCAATATTATTTTTCCAATCAACTAATAATAGTTTGTTTGAAAATCCACAATCTAATATTGAAATGGTTACGAATACAATAATCAGTTTTGAGAAATCAGTTTTGAGAGAAAAACCGGAAAAATGGTTTCTGGCACGTACGGGTAAAGGAGAAATGTGCGATTGAGAAATTGAAAATGATAATAGAAATAAAGTATTGGTACAACTATCGAAGCAAAAAATAGATTATCGTTTCAATCTAATTATTAATAATTCCTTAAGAACTAAAAATATTGAAATGCAAGTTAGTTTGAAAGCAATTTCAGGCAAAATGGATCAGGGAGGCGGATTAGTGTGGCGATATCAGGATGAGAATAATTATTATGTAGTACGAGCCAATCCTTTAAAGAATAATTTTCGAGCCTATAAAGTAGTGAATGGAAATAGAATAGAGCTGAATAGTGCTAGCATAGAATTGGATTCTAAACAATGGTATATCATAAAAATAAGGATGCAGGAAAATCATATCGAATGCTATCTTAACGGCAATATAATGTTGGATGTATTTGATAATACAATAACTAATAGTGAAAAAGTTGGCTTTTGGACTAAATCTGATGCCGTAACGTATTTTGATGACCTTCGCATAAATGCTTTATAAGATTACTAGAATATTCATTTAATGTGGCTTATAACTTCTCAATATTTATTCACTTTAAAAGGTTAATATTTTAATTTGTTTTTTATATCTAATTTATTAGATACAATACTAACTTTGCGGCTTGATAAATTTAATATGAAGTTAAAAAAAGATCAAAAACTATCGCAGTTATCCGCTACTGCTATTAGTGGAAACGATATTAGTTCGTCGGTTTTGTACGTGTCTGCTTTATCTATTATTTATGCAGGGCAATATGCTTGGATTACTTTGTTAATAGTTGCTTTTGTTTTATTTTTATTTAGAAAGATTTATGCAGAAGTGGTTGGGGCACTGCCTCTTAATGGAGGAGCATATAACGCATTACTGAATACAACCAGTAAAAATACAGCCTCTTTTGCCGCCGGTTTAACAATATTGTCATACATGGCTACATCAGTAATCTCTGCTAATGAGGCTATGCATTATCTACATAATATAGTTCCTAGTATAGAGGTTATTACGGCTACAATATTAGTGCTGGTTTTTTTCGCAGTATTAACAATTATTGGAATTAAAGAATCGTCGGTAGTTGCCATTGCAATATTCATATTTCATCTAATTTCGATGTTGGTTCTATCTTCCTCTATTGCCTATTATCTGATGCATAATGGATTCTCTATTTTTGTACAGAATTGGCATGCTCCAATTGAAGGTGGTAGTATTTGGGTTGCTATTTTCTTAGGATTCTCTGTGTCGATGTTGGGAATTTCCGGATTTGAAAGTTCGGCTAACTTTGTCGAAGAACAAAAGCCGGGCGTTTTTCCAAAAACGCTTCGTAATATGTGGATAATTGTAAGTGTTTTAAATCCTTTAATGGCTTTCTTTGCCTTGTCTATTGTCCCAATTCCTGAAGTTAAAGAATTGTATGAAAATACGTTGTTGTCTCATATGGGAGAAGTTTCAGGAGGAAATTTGGTTTCATTAATAGTTTCAATAGATGCAGTATTGGTTTTAAGTGGGGCAGTTTTAACATCTTATGTGGGCGTTTCCGGATTATTAGAACGAATGACTCTGGACAGAATTTTACCGCCGTTTTTCTTGAAAAGAAATAAACGCGGAAGTTCATATCGTATCATCATTCTATTTTTAATATTGAATGTATCTGTATTATTTCTCTCTCATGGTAAAGTTACAACTTTAGCTGGTGTTTATACTATCTCTTTCCTTTCAGTAATGGGTTTATTTGTTGTGGGAAATATTTTCTTAAAGATAAGAAGAGCCAGGTTGCCACGGCCTGAGAGAGCGTCTTGGATTAGTTTGCTTGTCGCTTTATTTGGAGTTTCTGTTGCTTTAATTGGAAATATTAAATTGGAGCCGGAACCAGGTGAAGTTTCTAACTTTTCAATTTTTATGGACTATTTAATACCTACTATGCTGTTAATCATTATTATGCTTAATAGAATTAGTGTTTTAAGGTCGGTAATTAAAGTAGTGCATTATATGGTCGATCCAATAACAAAGAATGTTAGGCGATTGGATATGAATATTATAAAATTAATACAAAAAATTAATTCACAGGAATTTGTTTTCTTTACAAAGGGAGATTATATCAATAATCTGAATAGAGTAATGCTATATATTCTTAGAAATGAGCAAACTAGAAAGGTTAAGATTGTAACTGTTTTAAAAAAGGGAGAACAAGTACCTGCTAGTCTACAAAAAGATTTAGATTTTCTGAACAGGCTTTATCCTGATATAACCATTGATTTTGTGAAAATTGAAGGAGAATTTGGTCCCCAATTAATACAGGAACTGTCTAAAAAATGGGGTATTCTTCCTAATTTTATGTTTATTGGAGTTCCAGGAAATAAATTCCCTTATCGTATCCAAGAGTTGGGTGGAGTAAGATTAATTATCTAAGGTTTTCTGCTTACTTTCTCAATATAAGTCGTAAGAGTTTGTAATTATACATCCAAAAATATTAGCGTTATTTTTCAATAGCAGCAACTAAAAGATTACAGCTAAATTTAGAATCTGTAAGCTGCTTTTCGCAGTTCTTCAAGATTCCTAATAGGTCTTGGAGGCCTTAGCTTATCGCTTAAAAATTTATAAATCTTAACCCGAATCTGATTTGCTTTCTTGGTATCAATTCTATCAAAAGAATGACCTCCGGGTATTGCTTGATATATCTCGTATTCAAACTCTTTTCCGTCTGCTTTTAGAGATTTTATTAAGTTTTCAACTTCCAAAACATTCACATCGTCATCGATAGTGTTAGAATGAATCAAAAGAGGAGTGTTTCCCATTCGGTGAGTATTCCATGCCGGTGAACGTCTGCGGTATTCGGCTACATCTTCATTTACGGTTTTTCCAATATGATAATCAGCAGAATATAAATCGAGGTAACTTTGATTATGATAACCCATACGAGCAATTAAATCGCTAACAGGAACACCTGCAAAACATGCTTGATAATCATCGGGATGATCAAAAATATTCATTAGACTAATCAATCCACCGTGGCTCCAACCAATAATTCCAACACGGCGTTTATCTACAATTTTATAATTTTCAACCATATGGTTACGAGCAGCATAAACGTCTTCTATTTCTAATCCTCCATAGTCAATATTTTGATAATAAGATTTACCATAACCTGTGCTGCCTCTATATTCTGGGGCAACAACAATATAGCCTTGAGCCATTAATTCGCGGATAATATGAGTGTAATAAGTGCCGAGATTTGAATGTACACCACCATGAGGTAAAACTATAAGCGGATACTTTCTCTCGGGGTTAATCCAACGAGGAATAAATACATAAGTCCAGAATTTTAATGGATTTCCGTATCCCATAGCAGTTGGGTTTTTCATATTTGTTCTGGGAGGACCCGTAATATAAATTTTATCGACAAAAGCTATATCACCTACACGTTGAAACCATAAAATATCATCGTTTTGTTTGGACAACTGATCTATGCGATGTCTTAAATTGTCGTTTGATCTTTCTATATTTTGTAGTTTTTTTAAGATTGCTTCAGTATTATCTTGTGCTTGGAGAGTGTAACTGGCGCTAATAAGAATAATAAAAGCAAATAATCGGGTAAGGGTTTTCATTTGGCTTGATTAGTTTTAAGATTTCTGTATCCTCAAAAGTACAATAATTTTTTTGTGAAGCTATCACCTTGGAAAAATCTAATAAAAAAAAGTTTAAATGTATTTGAAATTGTTATTACAATTTTCCATTAATAAAGCCTTCGTATTTTTAAAAAAATATGTATATTTGCAGCCCTTAAAAACAAGCTAAAAACAATTGATTTTTAATCCATTAATAATTCAATTTATCAATGAATATTACAAAAGAGAGTACAGGAGATTTAACAGCACTAATTACTGTTGAAATTAATGAAAATGATTATGCCGATAAAGTTAAAAGTTCTTTGAACGATTATCGTAGAAAGGCTAATATCCCAGGATTTAGAGCAGGTAAAGTGCCATTTGGTATTGTAAATAAGATGTATGGAAAAGCCGTTTTGGGCGAAGAAGTGAATAAAGTTCTATCTGAAAAATTGAATTCGTATATTACTGAGAATAAGTTAAATATATTAGGAAATCCGCTACCTAGCCTTGAAAATAAAGATAAAGCTGATTTGGATAATGATAAAGATTTTACTTTCTATTTTGATATTGCGCTATCACCGGAAATAAAATTGGAGTTAAATGATAAAATTAAAGCTAATTATTTCGATATCGAAATAAGCGATAAAATGCTTGACGATTATGTGCTGGATATTCAAAATCGTTTTGGTGAGCATTCTAATCCCGAGGTTGTAGCCGAAGGAACAGAAGTTGAAGCCGAATTTAAACAGTTGGATGCAGATGGTAATATTCTTGAAGGTGGTATTGCTCACAAAGGAAAATTTAAAGTAGACGATATTAAGCTTAAAACTGTTGCCAAGAAATTTATTGGTGCTGCCAAAGGTGATAAAGTAGTTTTTGATCCTATGAAAGCATTTAAAGATGCCGATAAAGTTGCTGCTATGTTAGCTGTTGCTAAAGAAATGCTTGAAGACTTGAAAGCTGATTTTGAAGCTGTGATAACAGAAATTTACCTAACTATTCCTGCCGAAATAAATGAAGACCTTTATAAAAAAGCTTATCCTAACGATGAAATTAAAAGTGAAGAGGAGTTGAGAGCAAGAATAAAAGAAGATGCAGCAAAACAATTTATTGCCGAGAGTGATAAATTATTTATGTCAGAAACCGTTGATATGTTAATAGAAAAGGCTAAAATTCAAATTCCTGCCGATTTTATGAAACGTTGGGTCTTAGCCAATAATGAAGGAAAATTAACAGCTGAACAGATAGAAGTACAGTGGGATAGCTATGAGCATTCTTTAAAATGGCAATTACTGCAAGATAAGATATTCAAAGAAAACGATATTAAAGTTGAACAAGCAGAAGTACGTGAGCATATTAAAGGATTTATAGGTGGTCAATATTTTGGCGGACAAGCACAAGATCCTGCTTTAGCAAGTCAAATGGATGGTATTGTTGATTCGGTTATGCAAAATCAAGAAGAAGTAAATAAAATTTACGATCAGCTTTACGATAAAAAATTGCTAGACTTATTCAAAGAAAAGCTATCTTTAAAAAATAAATCAATCTCATTAGAGAATTTTATTAAAAAAGCTAGTCAACCACCTAAAGCATAATAATTATGGATGCCAACGAATTTAGAAAGTACGCAACTAAACACATAGGAATCAGTTCTTTAACCCTTGATCGTTATACTTCAATAGCGCAAAACTATATTTCGCCAACTATCATAGAAGAACGTCAGTTAAATGTTGCTCAAATGGATGTTTTTTCTCGTTTGATGATGGATCGTATTATCTTTTTGGGCGTTCCTATTGATGATTATGTTTCAAATATCATTCAGGCACAATTACTTTTTTTAGAAAGTGCAGATGCCGAAAAGGATATTCAAATTTATTTGAATACCCCCGGAGGCTCTGTTTATGCAGGTTTGGGTATTTATGATACCATGCAATATATTAATCCTGATGTAGCTACCATTTGTACTGGTATGGCGGCATCTATGGGTGCTGTTCTATTATGTGCCGGTGCCGAGGGGAAACGTACTGCGTTAAAGCATTCTCGTGTTTTGATTCATCAACCAATGGGAGGTGCTTCAGGGCAAGCGTCTGATATAGAGATTACAGCTCGCGAAATTGTTAAATTAAAGAAAGAGCTTTACGAAATAATTTCTAAGCATAGTGGTCAGACAATGAAGAAAATAGAAAAAGATGGAGATCGTGATTTTTGGATGACAGCAATTGAAGCCAAAGAATACGGTATGATCGATGAAGTTTTAGGTCAGAAGTAATATAAAAAATGATTTATAAAACTACTTTGAAGGTATTTATCTTTAAGGTAGTTTTTTTATAAGATATTGAAATGGCAAAAAAAAATATTACCGATTCTTGTTCTTTTTGTGGTCGCTCTAAAGATGAAGTTCAACTTCTGATTGCAGGATTTAATGCGCATATCTGCGATGCTTGTATTGAACAAGCACATCTGATTTTAAAGGAAGAGTTACAAGGTCAAAAAGACGGTTCCGATTTTACTTCCGGAGAGTTGTTAAAGCCTGTGGATGTAAAATCTCATCTCGACGAATATGTAATTGGTCAGGATGCTGCCAAAAAAATGCTGTCTGTTGCGGTTTATAATCATTATAAGAGACTTGTGCAGCCCGAAAGCAAGAAATTTGCAGATGTGGAGATTGAAAAATCTAATATGATAATAGTTGGAGAAACAGGTACGGGAAAGACGCTACTTGCCAGAACTATTGCTCGTGTTTTAGATGTCCCCTTTGCTATTGTTGATGCTACGGTTTTAACAGAAGCAGGTTATGTTGGCGAAGATGTAGAAAGTATTTTATCGAAACTCTTACAAGCTGCTGATTTTGATGTTAAAGCAGCTGAGCGAGGAATAATTTTTATTGATGAGTTGGATAAAATTGCACGTAAGAGCGACAATCCAAGTATTACTCGCGATGTTTCCGGCGAAGGTGTTCAGCAAGCTCTTTTAAAATTGCTTGAAGGAACTATTGTAAATGTTCCGCCACAAGGTGGTAGAAAACATCCTGAGCAAAAAATGATACAGGTAAATACCAAGAATATTTTATTTATTGCCGGTGGTGCTTTTGATGGTATCGAACGTAAAATAGGATCTCGACTAAAAGCCAATATGTTAGGATATGGTGCTAAAAAAGAAACAGGCAATATTGATAAGAAAAACCTTTTACAATATATTACGCCGGGCGATTTAAAGTCATATGGTTTAATTCCTGAAATTGTGGGTCGCCTTCCTATTGTTACCTTTTTAAATCCTTTGGATGAAGATGCTTTGCGTAAGATTTTAACCGAGCCTAAAAATGCCCTTATTAAGCAATATTCTAAATTGTTTGATATGGATAATGTAAAGCTCGATTTCAAAAAAAGTGCTGTAGATTTTGTTGTGGAAAAAGCATTAGAATCGAAAATTGGAGCTCGTGGATTGCGTTCGATTATGGAAGCCATTATGTCTGATGCTATGTTTGATATTCCATCTAGGAAAGATGTGAAAATATTGAAGGTAGATAGAAAATATGCTGACGAAAAATATAATCAAAATAATCTTACTGATCAGAAAGTAGCCTGACTCTAAAAGGTGTTTCTGTTGTTTCTGATATAGGCATTATTTTTGTAGTCTTATTTAGGTAATTTATTTACTATGAAGGCCTTTATTCTTACATCGTATTTTTTACTTTTATTTTTTGTAGCTAACGCTCAGCAGTCGGATACTTTGCTTATTCAGGCAAAAGTTCAGGCTGGTGATACACTAATGGTTAAGCAACTTAAAGAAGTAGAAGTTTATCCTAAATTCAGAAATAGATATCAGGCTCGACGGTATTATAGATTGGTTAGGTATGTTAAAAAAGTATATCCTTATGCGCAAATAGCAGCCGAGAAAATGAAGGAATACGAGCAGATTTTAGCCGATATTCCAGAACCCTCTGATCAGCGTAAAATTATGAAACAGATTGAAGCTGAGATTTATGAAGAGTGGGAAGATGATCTTAAAAATCTTACTTATTTGCAAGGTGGTATCTTGCTAAAACTTATTGATAGACAAACAGGAGAAGCATCCTATACTATAGTGCAAGAATTTAGAGGTAATTTTCGTGCTTTCTTTTACCAGTCTTTTGCTCGTATTTTTGGTTTTAATTTAAAGGAGCGTTATAACCCAAAAGGTAATAATTACGATATGCAGATTGAGCATATTGTTCATCTGATAGAAACAGATAGACTATAAATCTAGAATATTAGATAATTCGTTGTAATTAAATGGCTTTCTTAGCATACCATCCATTCCTGCAACTCGGCACTTTTCTCTAATACCCTGATAATCTTCAGCCGTTAATGCTAAAATTTTTGGAGCATTAGGCTTTTCAAGTTCCAAATCAATATCGCGCATAGCTTCACAAACCTGAAATCCATCGAGTTCGGGCATTTTTAAATCCATTAAAACTAAATCATATTCTTCTCGGCGGTATTTTGAAATAGCATCTTTTCCAGTTCTAGATACATCAACATTATATCCAAGACGATTTAAGCTCGTTTTAGCAATCTTTTCGTTTATCAAATTATCTTCCACTAAAAGTATTTTTAGGTTTTTTGGACTTTCTCCTATATCCGGTTTCCTTAAGTCTTTATATTTTGCTGGGATAATTGATCCGATTTCATTAGCTAAATGTGCCAATTTAATGGGTTTGTTTAGGTAGCCGGAATATCCAACTTCTTTAAGACTTTTAAGTGGGAAAAGACTGGCAGTAGTAGAAATTAGAATAAGCTCTGCTTTACTCAATTGAGTTATATCTCTAAGTTTTTTAATAACAAAGGTGTCTAGTGTGTCACGGTATTCTCTGTCGAGTAATACTAAATCGTAAAAAGTAGATTCTGCACCTCTTTCTTTAAAATAGCTGTAAGCTGCCGAGGGATCAGGGAAATCTTTGGCTGTAATACTTAGGCTTTGGAGATATTTAATTAATATTTTTCGACTTATCTCATTAGGCTCAATTACTACTACACTTAATCCGCTAAAAGAAATATCTAAAACAGCTTTTGTAATATCAAGTCGTGTTGTAGTTTTTGTTAGTTGAGCGGTAAACCAGAATGAGGTACCGTTGCCTTCTTCACTATTGAAGCCCATTTCGCCACCCATTAATTCACATATTTTTTTCGATACAGCGAGAGTAATGCCGGGTTCATCTGAATCTAAAAAGCGTAATCTGTCCATACGTGTAATTGTATTGTACAATGCTTTTTGTTTTGCAATATTCATTCCGATACCGGTATCATCAACCTTAAATTTTACTTCTACTTTATCTATAGTATTTTCTATTCGTTCAACAAAAATAACTATCTGCCCCGTTTCTGTATAGCGGATAGCATTATTGATCATATTGAGTAGAATTTCTTTTATACGTACCGGATCACCAAGTAAAGTTTGTGGAATTTTAGGCTCTACGTAAATTGCTAACTCCAATTGTTTTTTTGAAATATCATTACTTACCAAGTCGGCTATACCGTAAATAACATCATGAATATTAAAAGGCACTTCATCAAGCTCAATATCATCAGATGCTAATCGACTTCTGTCGAGTAAATTATTTACCACGGTCAATAAGTTATTTGAAGAAATAACCAAATCTTCCATGTATTCACTTTGCTCTTTAGAAATATTGGTTTTTTTTAAAAGATCAATTAGTCCTACAATACCATTCATCGGAGTTCTGATATTGTGAGATATCGATGACCAGAATTCGGATTTGCTCAGGTTTAATTCTTTGATTGTAGCTTCGCCATGAATCTTATATTTTTTTACTTTTTGTTGTAAAAACAAAACTGTAAATCCCAAAATAGCAATTATTACAATTAATATAATGAGAAAAATTCCTAAGTTGTCTATCATATCTGAGGCATCTAGTTTTCAAAAAGTTAAATTACTTTATTTATTAGGGAAACGGTATTGTCTAAATGCTATTTTATTAACAATAAATTTTGAATAAGTATTAGTCTGTTTTAGATTTTCTTAAGTGTTAATGATATTTTGTAATTAGTTGATATACAGTAAGAAAGTGCCTGTTGTAGATTGCGTAGTTTTTCTGTCTGTTGAGGCAAAATATTTTTAAAGAACTATACGATAAAATTTGTAGTTTTGTTCTTCCAAAAATATGATTATAAAAGACTATGTTTTGTAATATATTCTTTAAATTATTTTGGGCTTAAATAAAATAAATATATTGAAAACCAGATATTAACAAATAAAAATTTAATATAAAATTTAGTAAAATGGCTAAAGACAAAAAACAAAAAAATGTATATCTGTTTGGTAACAAAAAAGCCGAAGGAAATACAACAATGAAAAACCTTTTAGGTGGTAAAGGAGCAAATCTTGCTGAAATGAATTTAATTGGAGTTCCGGTTCCTCCGGGATTTACAATAACTACCGAAGTATGTACTGCATATAACGAAAAAGGTAAAGAGTATGCAATAGACTTGATTAAAGATGAAGTTGAAGCAGGAGTGAAATCTATTGAGGACATTATGGGAACCAAGTTTGGGGATAGAGAGAATCCTTGTTTGGTTTCTGTTCGATCTGGAGCTCGCGCTTCTATGCCGGGAATGATGGATACCGTATTAAACTTAGGTTTAAACGATACTGCTGTTGAAGGTATTGCAAAAAAATCGGGTAACGAGCGTTTTGCTTGGGATTCTTATCGTCGTTTTGTGCAAATGTATGGCGATGTAGTAATGGGAATGAAACCTGAATCTAAAGAAGATATTGATCCTTTTGAAGAAATTATAGAGAAAATAAAAGAAGAAAAAGGTGTTAAAGATGATAACGATTTAACCGTTGCTGACTTAAAAGATATGGTTGTTCGTTTTAAATCTGCCGTTAAAGATCAAACCGGACAAGATTTTCCTGAAGATCCTTGGGAGCAACTATGGGGTTCCATTATGGCTGTCTTCGATAGTTGGATGAACGACAGAGCTATTCTTTACCGTAAATTAGAAAATATTCCTGCTGAATGGGGAACAGCTGTTAATGTTCAAGCAATGGTATACGGTAATATGGGATCTAATTCTGCAACAGGGGTTGCGTTTTCAAGAGATGCAGCTACAGGAGAAAATATTTTCAATGGAGAATATTTAATAGACGCTCAAGGCGAAGATGTTGTTGCCGGTATTCGTACTCCACAGGAGATTACAATCGAAGGTTCTAAACGTTGGGCTGTTTTGGCAAATGTTACTGAAGAAGAGCGTGCCGCAAAATATCCTTCTTTAGAGGAAACAATGCCCGAAATTTATAAAGAATTAGATGAGATTCAGAAAAATTTAGAGCTTCACTATAAGGATATGCAGGATATGGAATTTACTATTCAAGATGGTAAATTGTGGATGTTGCAAACTCGTAATGGAAAACGTACCGGAGGAGCAATGGTGAAAATTGCTATGGATATGCTCAAAGAAGGTATGCTTACAGAAAAAGAAGCTTTATTGAGAGTTGAACCTAATAAATTAGACGAATTGTTGCACCCTGTTTTTGATAAAAAAGCTATTGGTAATGCAAACGTAGTTATTAAAGGTTTACCAGCTTCTCCCGGAGCTTCTACTGGACAAGTGGTTTTCTTTGCCGATGAGTGTGATAAGTACGAAAATTCTATTTTGGTTCGTATCGAAACTTCTCCTGAAGATTTAGAAGGAATGAATATTGCCAACGGTATTTTAACGGCTCGTGGAGGTATGACTTCTCACGCTGCTGTTGTTGCTCGTGGTATGGGTAAATGTTGTGTTTCTGGTGCCGGTAGTGCTAAAATTGATTATAAAACTAGAACATTGGTTGCCGATGGTAAAGAATTTAAAGAAGGTGATTGGATTTCATTAAACGGATCTACCGGTGAGGTTTATGAAGGAAAAATTGATACTATTGATCCTGAATTAAGTGGCTATTTTGGAGAATTAATGACTTTGGCTGATAAACATTCGGTTATGTTAGTTCGTACTAATGCCGATACTCCTCACGATTCTAAAGTGGCTCGCGATTTTGGTGCACAAGGAATTGGATTATGCCGTACAGAGCATATGTTCTTCGAAGAAGATAAAATTCGTCCTATGCGCGAAATGATTTTAGCAAATGATGAAGCAGGTCGCCGCGAAGCTTTAGATAAACTATTGCCATTGCAACGTACCGACTTTGAAGGTATTTTTGGTGCAATGCATGATCTTCCTGTTACTGTTCGTTTGCTCGATCCACCATTGCATGAGTTTGTTCCTCACGAGGAAGAAAATCAAGCCGAAATGGCAAAAGAAATGGGGATTAGTGTTGAAGCGATTAAACAAAAAGTTGAAGACCTTCACGAATTTAACCCAATGCTTGGTCACCGTGGTTGTCGTTTAGGAAATACCTATCCTGAAATTACAGAGATGCAAGCACGTGCTATTATCGAAGCTTGCTTGAACTTGAAGGAAAAAGGCATTACTACTAAACCTGAGATTATGGTTCCTTTAACAGGTACTAAAGCAGAAATGAAAATGCAAGAGAAAATCGTTCGCACAACTGTTGAGAAAGTATTTGAAGAAAGAAATGATAGTATCGACTATATGGTTGGTACTATGATTGAAGTTCCTCGTGCTGCTTTAACTGCTGATGAAATGGCAGAATCTGCTGAATTTTTCTCCTTTGGAACAAACGACTTAACCCAAATGACTTTTGGTTATTCTCGTGATGATGCCGGTAAATTCTTACCTATTTATTTAGAAAAAGGATTATTAGAAAAGGACCCTTTCCAAGCGTTAGATCAGACCGGTGTTGGCAGTTTAATGAAAATTGCTGTTGAAAAAGGGCGTAAAACCAGACCAAATATCAAGATTGGCATTTGTGGTGAGCATGGTGGTGAGCCAAGTTCTGTTGAATTCTGTAATACTTTAGGATTTAACTATGTAAGTTGTTCGCCATTCCGCGTTCCTATTGCTCGTTTGGCTGCTGCTCAAGCAAATATTAAGCAAGCTACTTGGGATAAAGATAAAGCTGTAGATCAACTAAAAGATAGTACTAAAAATGTTGGTGATGTTTTAGGTGTTGAGTTTACAGAGCTTGAAAAAGAAGCCAGAAAAGCAGCTAAGGTTGCTCGCAAAGAAGCTGAAAAAGAAATCAAGCGTTTGCAATCTGAAGCTAAGGATGTACTTAAAAAACTAAAAAAAGAGTTGAAAAACTTTAAAAAATAGTATAAGTTCCTAATTCATTTAAGAGGGGTCACGTGAGTGATCCCTTTCTTTTTTTTATAAAACAGTATAAATAAAATGAATATAGGATTGTGCTATTACTGAGTATTTATGCTTGACTTTGGGTGTTTTTGTGATATCCTTTGTGATTATTTGTGACGAAAATTTAACCATAAAGTACATATTAAGGAAAACTGAGAAAAATTTAATTTTTAAACTGATTTTAATTTTTTACATTTGGCTATGAAGAAAACAGTTTCGTTAGTTTTATCGAGTGGTGGTGCAAGAGGGATTGCTCATATTGGTGTTATAGAAGAATTGGAAAATCGTGGCTATACCATAGGTTCTGTTTCAGGAACATCTATGGGTGCTTTAGTGGGTGGTATTTATGCCGCCGGAGGACTGAAACTTCTTAAAGAGTGGATGCTTACCCTTGATCGTTTAGAAGTTTTTAGCTTGGTTGATTTTACGCTAACACGCAGCGGAATGGTAAAAGGAGAGAAAGTATTAAAGGAAATGAGAAAACTTATTCCTGATAAAAATATCGAAGACTTTTCTATTCCTTATACTGCCATTGCAACCGATATTATAAACGATAAAGAAGTGGTTTTTGATAAAGGAAGTTTGTATAATGCAATTCGTGCTTCAATATCAATTCCTACTGTTTTTACTCCTTTCGAACATCAAGGGGTTAAAATGGTTGATGGAGGTGTTATCAATCCAATTCCACTAAATCGTGTTAAAAGAAGCGAAAATGACTTAGTTGTGGCTGTAGATGTAAATGCCAGAATTCCTTTTGTTTCTACAATAAGCAAAAAACAAATTGCTGAAGAAAATAGAATTAAAAAAGATAAGCGGTTCTCAAAATATATAAATCTTCTATCTGGGAGGATTAATGCTTTTATTCCCAAGCATGAAAAAGATAAACTGGGATATTTTAATCTAATGAATAAAACAACAAGCTTGATGGTGCATCAGCTTACAAGACAGTCTATTAAACAATATAAGCCTGATGTTTTAATAAATATACCACATCAAGCATTTGGTACATTTGATTTTTATAAGACAGCAGAAATTATCAAAATGGGAGAGGAGCTTACCCGAAAGACTTTAGATGATTTTGAGAATAAATAAGCGGAGAGACAGGGATTCGAACCCTGGGTCCGTTCGCACGAACAACGGTTTTCGAGACCGCCCCATTCGACCACTCTGGCATCTCTCCGAGGCTGCAAAAGTAGTAAAATTGTGAAATAAATATTATTTCTAATATTTAAAATTGCAAGACTATTTTTAATTGATCAAACCCAATTTATTCTAAGCTTCAGCTAATATTTTTGCCAAATTATAATTTATTGAAGCTATAAACCTTTAATTTTATTATATCGTTATAATTTTTTTTGAATAAAACTCATCCCACGCTCCGTCATAGCCGTAATGCTTAAAGAAGGATTAACGCCTGGATTAGCTGAAATAGCTGAGCCATCAAAAACATACATATTCTCATAGCCAAAAACTTTATGTTGACTATCAATTACACCTTGTTCAGCATCTTTTCCTATACAAGATCCACCCAAAATATGAGCCGTCGAAGGAGTTCCCATAATAGTTTCCGTAAATAAAACAACGGGTTTCCCATTAATAATTTCTCCAAATTGATGTGCTACTTTATGTGCTTCAGGAATAAATGGAGTGGGAGCTTTACCACTTGAAATTCTAGACTTGTAGCCAAAAAGCCAATGGTTCTTTAATTTTAGAGTGCTATCTAAATGTTGCATAAAAAGTAGAGTAGTCGATCGTTTGGCAAAGTCATCCACAAAATAAATCTTTAACCATTTTAATGGTGCTTTAAAGGGTTCAATAAACATTTTGCCAATCCGCTTAAAAAAGTTCCTTTCCAAAATCATGGGCGTAATTCCCAAGCGCCAAAAGCCGGAACCTTCTCCATAACGAACGGGCTCAAGATGGCTGTTTTCATCCAGTTCTAAAATAGAACCAATAGCAATTCCTTTGGAGAGGTTTCTATCTTTATCCAAAGTTACATCCATAATTAAAGCTTCGTTATTGGTACGAATCATTTCTCCAATACGTGGACTAAGATTGGGTAAGCTTTTCTTTTTGAGTTTTAAGAAGAGAGGAATAGTCCCTAAAACACCTCCGGCAAAAATCACTGATTGAGCTGTAAGCGATTTGCTTTTGCCAAAAAAGCTAGTTGCCTTTTTAAAACTGATACGGTAACCATTTTCACCACTTTCGCTGTTCAAAGGAATAACATCTTTAACTTGGTGTTCTGCAATAACTTCAACACCCATCTGTTCTGCTAAGTACAAATAATTCTTATCCAAAGAGTTTTTGGCATTATGACGGCAGCCTGTCATGCAGGCACCGCAAAATGTACAACCTGCTCTTTCCGGTCCTTTGCCATTAAAGAAAGGATCGGGAACGGTTTTTTCAGCCTCACCAAAAAACACACTGACTTTTGTTGGCTCAAAGCCTTTCTCTTTTCCGATTTTTTTTGCTAGTGCTTTTAATGCTAAATCACTTTCTTCCAGATTGGGATTAACCGCAGCTCCTAACATTTCCCAAGCCTTTTCATAATGAGGTTCTAATTCCTTTTCCCAATCGTTTAATTCAGCCCAAGAACCTGTATTGTAAAAAGCCTTTTTTGGTTTAGGTAAAGTGTTTGCGTAAACTAAAGAGCCTCCTCCAACACCAACACCACTTAATATGCTTGCATGTCTTAAAAAAGTTAGTTTTTGTATTCCATGAAATCCAAGTTGAGGTAGCCATAACCATTTTCTCAGATTCCAAGTGGTTTTTGCAAAATCATTGTCTTTAAAGCGTTTGCCTTTTTCAATAACTAAAACTTTATAGCCTTTTTCAGCCAATCTTAAAGCGGAAACAGAACCTCCAAAGCCGGAACCAATAATAATATAATCGTAGTCGTGAGTCATCCCGTAAAGGTAGGGAAGAAATTTAAATAGAAAAAATGGGGGATTTGTAAAAAGTATTTATCTACACACTATTTACTTATTTTTTACACTGAGTATTCTATTTGCTTTTTACAATTTCCTTGAAATTATCTGTTTTGGGTAGCTCGTTAAAATTATCAGCAATATTTATTGGAGGTGGTTTTAGTTTGCGTTTTGTCATATCTATCCAAGCACCGTCAACTGAGATAACAGCCGAGAGTTTCCCGTCTGATTTATAAATATGGTGAACCATCTGCCATCTTTCTCCATCGGCTGAAAGTCCTGAGATTTGAAGATCGACTTTAATCTTTTCACCCATTCTAACTTCTGAGAGAAAACGTGTTTCTTCTTTAAATAGAACCGGAGCGAGTTGTAGTTTTTCCATTTCTTCTAGGTTCAATCCGTTATCAGCCATAAAGGTTACGCGAACCTGTGCCGCATAATCGTTATAAGCGGTATGACGCATATGTCTATTGGGATCCATATCGGCCCAAATCACTTCAAATATTTTACTGTAGTTTTTCATAATGGATTTTGGTTTATGAGCTGTAAAATTAGAGTATAAAGTTGGAATATTATAATGTAAAAGTCAGCTTTTTAATGTAGATTTCTAAAATTTAGAATGATCTGTTATTGAAAATAAGTAGTACATTCGTGTCCTTAACGCATCTAAACTACCTGAATGAAAAAACGACTATTACTTACGCTCCTATCCTTATTTTTTATTTTGTCAGTATTTGCTCAAGTCGAGATGTCAGCATTGAGTTTTGGAGAAAAAAAACAATTGAGAAAAGCTTTAAAAGTTGAAGCCTACACGCTCGATGGAAATCAGCATAAAGGGTATTTGTATTATGCTGATTCGGACAATATTTATTTAACAGACAATCCTTTTGAAAATGGTAAGCTTACGGAGATTAAGTCCTTAGATTTATATCAAATAAAAGTGATAAGTCATATTCCTTTTGGAAAGCGTTTTTTAGGGGGAATTACCTTTTCTGCTGCAGTAATGGCAATATTAACAGCAGAAATGTATAGTCATGGCGATGCCATTATGATAGGTCCTGATTTTGTATTTATTGCAGGAACAGCTTTTTTTGGAACTCCCGTTGGTTTTTTATCAGCAGCTATATTTCCAAAAGAGCGAACCGATTTTGAGTATATAACGGATGGGCAGGACGAGGCTTTTAAGATAACTTCAACGTTTTTTGAAAAAAGACGGTTTACGTCTATTCACCCCAATACAGAATATGTTGAGGAACTTCATATTGTTAAAAATGATGAAGGTTTGAAGAATGTATTAGAGCCTTTAAAATCACTGCATCCTGAAGCCATAAGGAGTTTTCATCTTATGTTTGGTACTTCTTTTACAATAAATAATTTAGGTAAGCAATTGGGGGGAGTATTTTCGGATACTCAGGGACTTGAGACTGGGTATTATCGTTCAGATAGAATCAGTTTAACAGGAAAATTACAATTTAATGTGAATGATCATATTCGTCCTTATTTGAGTTTTACTTTTGGTGAAACGGGATATGCTAGCGGCGAATTGCTTCCGGAAAGGGATGAACCTGAATATATTTATAATGATTATTCTATCTCTTATGGCCATTTGGGTGCTGATTATGTTTTGAATCCGATAAATAATATGGGATTGTCTTCTTTTGAGTTTTCAATAAACGGAGGATTGAGCTTTGCAAAGCTTAATTATGATTATACTTCGGGTCAGACAGGTTTCTTCTCTCAACCTAAAAACACATCTTATACAAGTTTTGGACTTCAGTTAGGTGGAAGAGTGGATTATTATATCTCACGCAGTTTATCGATAAATCTCGGACTTACAACAGATATCATGTATCCAATTAAATTGGATGATATGCATTATGAATCGGCTACAGCTGGATCTTTAGTCTTTGATGGAGGGTGGTTCAATACTTCGAACGGACAAATACATTTTGGTTTAAGTCTTCACTTATAAAATCTACTATGAGGAAATATATGATATTGATTTTACCGAAAATAATTTAAAAGTGTAAGGGGTGAAAAGAGATACCGTTTTCGCTATTATATTCCAAAGTAGGAAAAGGGATTTTAACTACACTAACAATATCTAAAAGCATTTTAAGAAATTCAGATTTGGTGTGTATTCGACTTAAATCTACATCGAGCGATAAATAATATTGACGTGTTCTGTTAAATGTTGGAATAATAGAACTATTTGAAATAGAGTTTGAATAAGTATTTAGCATTCCTTTTGCGCCATATCCAAAAGCAATATTCAACCATTTGGGTATTTTGGTTTCTTGTTTTAGAAAAGAAGCAATATTTACAGATAACCAATATGTTTGTCCGTTATAATCTTTTAAAACTCTTTCTTGAAAATTAGCTCCTAAAACGGCTGGATTAAATTCTGCATATTCACTTGGGAAATAAGAAAATTTAAGACTAATACGTTGCTCTTTCCATAGAATCTGTTGTCCGGCAAAAATAGCTGTCCCTGCAATATTTGCCCCAAAGTCGCCCCAAGAAAAACCCCAGTTTGTAGAAAGTCCATCAAGTATTTCAACGCTTGTTTGAAAAGTTAAACCTGCTAAACTACCTATAAATAAAGCTTTATTGTCGGTCATTCCCGACCATTTAAAAATAGTATAACTGCTTTTTGCTAAATGATAAGTTGTAGTGCTATGACCAACTTTATCAACTTGTAGCCAAGCCGCATTATCGTTTAAAGTATGAAAGGAAGATTGCGGATAATTTTTATACCATAAAAAATATAAAGCTGTCATTCCGCCGGCATAAGTTGTTCCTGCAGCTGTTAGTGTTGGAATAAGTCGTTTGTTGCGGATTTGTGTGCTGTCTTGTTGAGCGGAAATAGGAGTAGAGGTGAAAAGAAAAATAGCAAGTACAATGGGTGTTAAACAATTTTTATAAAACTTGTATTTGCTATTTTTCACTTTTTTAGTATTTATTTAATTAGCTGAAACTCTTGATAATATCAGTTGATTCAGTAACAATTTTATCTAATAATTCTGTTGTTTTTGCTTCGGCTAAGAAACGTAAATAAGGCTCTGTATTTGATGGACGAATATTTAACCACCAATCAGCAAATTCTATACGGTAACCATCAAAATCGTAAAAAGCATCCGGTGTTCCTTGACTTTTAAAGTGTGCAATAACTGCATCCATTGCCTCTTGCTTTTTCTCAATTTTAAAATTGATTTCTCCTGAATTCTTATAAACTTCTATTTCTGCAATGGCTTCCGATAAAGAAATGCCTTGCTTTTTAAGATCACTTAGGATATTTAGAATTAGGCTTGCAGCCATTAAACCGGAATCGGAATAGAAAAACTCTTTAAAATAATAATGTCCAGCTAATTCACCACCAAATAAACCGTCAATTTCTCTGAGTTTTAGTGCGGCATAAGCACGACCAACACGCCACATATGCATTTCGCCATTGAATTTAGCAATATATTCACCCACAGCTTTTGAAGTGCGTATATCTTGTAAAACACGAACACCTTCTTTTTTCTCTTTTAAGAAATGGTTGGCTAAAAATGCAATCATTAAATCTGGCGAGATAAATCTTGAATTTTCATCCACAAACATTACACGATCTGCATCACCATCAAAAATAACTCCAATATCGGCTTTGGTTTTCTCGACTAATTTTTGAGCATCTACAATATTCTCAGGTTTTAAAGGATTTGCTTCGTGATTGGGAAATGTTCCGTCAAGATCTTCAAAAATATAATGAGGATTATCGCCTAAAATGTCACGAATAAACAATCCGGCCATTCCGTTAGATACATCAACAGCTATATTTAGATTAGAAATGTCATTTAGTTTTTCTTTCTGAAAAGCAAGATAATCGTTTCTAAAATCATTTTCAATAATTTTACCTTTTAGTGTTACAGGCTCAATTTTTTCATTTAAAACCATTTGTTCTAAATCGCTTAATCCGCTGTCGTAGCCAACAGGCAAAGCATTGCTCGCAGAAACTTTTAACCCATTATATTCTTTTGGATTATGTGAGGCTGTAATCATAACGGAAGCATCAAAACCATATTGAGCTGTTCCCCAATAAATCATAGGAGTTGTTGCTAAGCCTGTATTGTAAACATCTGCTCCACTATCGGTAATACCTTTACATAAGTATTCAAATATTTCTATAGAAGAGGTGCGTACGTCACGCCCTATAAGTACCTTGTTTGTTTTTAAAAGGCGAGGAATAAAAAAACCAACCTTATAAACATCGTCTTTGTTAAAATCGCGGTTATAGACACCGCGAATGTCGTAAGCTTTAAAAGCATTCATAGTATTATAATTTTGTTAAAATTTTGTTCCTATTTGAGATAGTATTTCGCGTATGATAGTTTGCTCGTAAACGCCACAGTTATCAATATGAACTTCCATTATAGTTCTAAATGCTGCCGCTTCGGCTTTATTTAAGCTGATTTTGTTTTTCTTTTTTAAATCTTGAAAGCGATTAATCATTTTTTTAAGTACTCTGCCTAAAAGAAAACGTGCCATTATCTCTTTATCGGGATCCTCGCCATAAAGTTTTTTGATACTTAACATGCACTGTGCCAGTGCGGAAAACTGACTGGCTGTTAGGTCGAGTTTTATTTTATCATTCATATTGCGAACTTAAATACTCTGCAAAGATATTCCTTCCTGATGAGTTTTAAAAATTTATAATGATTCTAAACATAGAGCGTAACTTTCAGTAAATCAGCCGGTAAACGCATTTTGTGAAAGGCGTAGTATTTTCAAATTGACTATAACTATGTCGTTATCAATTAGTTATATATAAAAAAATAGCTTGTATATGAAGTGCTTCATAATTAAATTTGTTCATACTTTTGCGCATCAATAAGGGTTTAATAATAAACCTTACTAAAACTTTGAAATGTGAACGAAGTACTGATTTATGCAGTTGGTTCTTTAGGTGCTATAGGTGTTGTTGCCGCCATTATTTTATATTTTGTCGCGCAAAAATTTAAAGTCTATGAAGATCCTAGAATCGATGAAGTAGAAGAAGCATTACCGAGTGCAAACTGTGGTGGATGTGGATATGCAGGTTGTCGTGCCTTTGCTGAGGGAATAGTAAAAGCCGGAAATATGGAAGGCTTTAATTGTCCGGTCGGTGGTGCTAAAGTGATGGAGCAAGTAGCAGGGATTTTAAATTTGGTGGCTGAGGTTGCTGAACCACAGATTGCTGTTGTTCGTTGTAATGGTTCTTTGGCTAATTCACCCAAAAAGGTAGAGTACGACGGAATTTCAACTTGTGCTTCGGCACATGTGCTTTATGCCGGAGATGGAGGATGCTCTTACGGTTGTTTAGGATTAGCGGATTGTGTTGCTGCTTGCGAGTTTGATGCTATTCATATGAATCCTGAAACGGGTTTGCCTGTAGTAGATGTTAATTGTGTGGCTTGTGGCGCTTGCGTCGAAGCTTGTCCACGTGATATTATTGAGCTCAGAAATGTGGGTAAAAAAGAACGCCGCATCTTTGTTTCTTGTGTAAACGAAGAGAAAGGTGCTCCTGCCAAAAAGAATTGTACCGTTGCCTGTATTGGATGTGCAAAGTGTTTTAATGTTTGTGCATTCGATGCTATTGAGATGAAAAATAACCGTGCTTACATAGATTACGAAAAATGTAAACTTTGTAGGAAATGTGTGACTGTTTGTCCTACTGATGCTATTCATGAGATTAATTTTCCTGTTCGTAAACTTATAGTTAAAGAAGAAAAGGAAAAGGCAAAAAAAACTGTTGAAGCAAAGAAAGTAACTGAAACAGTTAGCTCAAAGGCGAGTGCCAATGAGAAAAAAGAAGAAGTAAATAAAACTAAAGAGTCATAAAATATTCTCTTAAAAAAACTAAAGGGAAAACCTATGAAAACCTTTAAACTAGGAGGTGTTCACCCACCTGAAAATAAATTATCTACTGAGGCAGTTATAGAAACTCTCATGATTCCTAAGCAAGTTGTAGTGCCTGTTGGTCAGCATCTTGGGGCTCCTGCAACTCCGGTTGTAAAGCGAGGCGAAGAAGTGAAAGTTGGTCAGTTAATAGCTAAGTCAAGTGGATTTATCTCTGCAAATATTCACTCTCCGGTTTCCGGTAAAGTGTTTAAAATTGATAATGTATACGATGCAAGCGGTTTTCGCCGTCCATCTGTAATTATAAATGTAGAAGGTGATGAGTGGTTAGATACTATTGATCGTTCTGATGATATTGATTCTGATATCAAATTAAGCCCAAAAGAAATTACAGATAAGCTAAACGAAATGGGTATTGTAGGACTTGGCGGTGCTACTTTTCCATCTTTTGTTAAGCTGATGATTCCAGATGGCAAAAAAGTCGATTACTTGATTATTAACGGTGTTGAATGTGAGCCTTACCTTACTTCTGATCATCGACTGATGATGGAAAAAGGCGAGGAGATGCTTATAGGAGTTACGATACTAATGAAGGCTTTAAATACCAAAAAAGCAATGATTGGTATAGAAAACAATAAAGCTGACGCTATTGAACATCTTCAGAAATTAGTTGTTAAATATAACGGTATAAGTATTCACCCACTAAAAGTAAAATATCCTCAGGGAGGTGAAAAGCAGCTGATAAAAGCATTAACTGGCAGAGAAGTTCCATCAGGAAAATTACCATTGGAAGTTGGATGTGTTGTAAATAATGTTGGGACAGCATTTGCCGTTTATGAAGCTGTACAAAAAAACAAACCGCTGTTTGAGCGTGTAGTTACTATTACCGGCAAGTCGGTAAAAAAACCTTCAAATTTCTTAGTTAGAGTAGGGACTCCTATTAAATACTTAATTGAAGCAGCTCAAGGATTGCCTGAAGATACCGGTAAAATTATTAGTGGTGGCCCAATGATGGGAAAAGCGGTATTAAATACCGATATCCCTGTTGTTAAAGGTACATCGGGTATCCTTTTAATGGCTGATGCTGATGCTAAGCGTGGAGAGGTTAATACCTGTATCCGTTGTGCAAAATGTGTAGAGGCTTGCCCTATGGGATTAGAGCCCTTCTTGCTTTCAAAATCGTCTAAGCTTGCTAAGTTTGATGTTGTAGAAAAAGAATTGGTAATGGATTGTATAGAATGTGGCTCGTGCTCTTACACTTGTCCATCTAATATTCCATTGCTCGATTATATCCGCTTAGGAAAAAATAAAGTGGGTCAGATAATTAGAAACAGAAATCAGAAATAAGATACCGTATGAGTTTATTATCTATTTCGGCATCTCCACACGTTCATGGAGATAATTCAGTAAAAAAGATTATGTGGGGAGTAGTTATAGCAATGGTTCCGGCCTTGCTAGTCTCTATTTACTATTTTGGTCTTGATGCTATTAGAGTCACATTGATAGCCGTTTCGGCTTCATTGTTTTTTGAATGGTTTTTTCAAAAATACCTGATAAAAGGACCCGAGACCTATATGGATGGTTCTGCTGTTATTACAGGTCTTTTACTGGCGTTTAATGTACCCTCTAATTTACCCTGGTGGATTATTGTGATAGGTGCACTTGTTGCTATTGGAATTGGAAAAATGTCTTTTGGAGGTATTGGGAAGAATGTTTTTAATCCGGCTTTAGTGGGTCGTGTTTTCTTATTGATTTCTTTTCCTGTTCAAATGACATCGTGGCCAAAAATTAGTCCAATAACAAATGGAATAGCCGATGCTATCACAGGACCAACACCTTTGGGAATTGTTAAAGAGGGTTTGGATGCAGGTTTAACTGTAGATCAAGTTATGGCACAAGTGCCGTCGTTTATGCAACAGTTTATTGGAGGTATAGGGGGCTCGCTTGGAGAAGTATCTGCTTTAGCAATACTGCTTGGTGGCTTTTGTCTTCTCAGAAGAAAAATTATTACTTGGGAAATCCCTGTTAGTATTCTTTTAACAGTTTTGGTTTTTTCCGGTATTTTTTGGTTGATAGATCCAACACATTATGTAAATCCTATTTTTCACTTGCTAACTGGAGGAATGATGTTAGGTGCTATTTTTATGGCTACTGATATGGTTTCTTCACCAATGTCGAGAAATGGTCAACTTGCATATGGCGTGGGTATTGGTTTAATAACGGTTATCATTCGTACTTGGGGTGCATATCCCGAAGGAATGTCGTTCGCTATTTTGCTTATGAATGCCGTTACACCATTATTAAATAATGTTTTTAAACCAAAACGATTTGGGAGGAATTAATTATGGCTGCTAAAACAAAATCCACATTTTTAAATATGGTTATAGCTCTTTTTGTAGTAACTGCCGTGGCTGGCTTGGCTTTGGGTAGTGTCTATAATCTGACGAAAGAGCCTATCGCGATAGCAAATCAAAAGAAATTAAACGATGCTATTAAAGCTGTTCTTCCTAATTTTGATACAATTCAAAAAATTAAGGTAGCAGTTGAAGGTACTTCTGATAGTTTACAGTTTTATGTTGCTTCTAAGGATAGTAAATATATTGGAACCGCTGTAGAAACATTTACAATGAAAGGTTTTGCCGGATTGGTAAGGCTTATGGTTGGTTTTCTCCCCGATGGAAGTATTCATAATATTTCTGTTTTGGAACATAAAGAAACACCTGGTTTGGGTACTAAAATGGGTGACGCTAAGTTTAAAGATCAATTTAAAGGCATACAACCAGCTACTTTTCAGTTAAAGGTTAAAAAGGATAAAGGCGATGTAGATGCCATTACGGCAGCCACAATTAGTTCTCGTGCTTTTTGCGATGCTGTTAAGCGTGCTTACGATACCTTTGAACAAAATAAAGGAGGGAATAAATAATGAGTCAAATGAAGAATTTCACCAAAGGATTTATTAAAGAAAATCCGGTATTTGTTTTACTTTTGGGTATGTGCCCAACTCTTGGAGTAACTACTTCTGCTCTTAATGGTTTGGGTATGGGATTGGCTACAACTTTTGTTCTAATTGGTTCGAATATGGTTGTTTCTGCCGTTAAAGATTTTATCCCTGATAAAGTGCGTATCCCTTCGTATATCGTGATTATCGCAACTTTTGTAACTATTGTTGAGCTTGTTATGCAAGCTTATCTTCCGGCACTTTATAATCAATTGGGATTATTTATTCCTTTAATTGTGGTTAACTGCATTGTATTGGGTCGTGCAGAAGCTTTTGCCTCAAAAAATTCGGTGGGAGCTTCTATTATCGATGGACTAGGAATGGGATTGGGTTTTGCTTTTGCACTAACTCTTTTAGGAAGTGTTAGGGAATTATTAGGAAGTGGAGCACTCTTCAATTTCAAGTTTATGGAGAGTGATGGAATGTTAGTATTTGTTTTGGCTCCCGGAGCATTTATTGTTTTAGGCTACCTTATTGCTATCATCAGTCGTTTAAATAAAAAGAACGCTTAATTTTAAATAGATAATATTATGGAATATGCTATTATAATTATTGCCGCTATATTTGTTAACAATGTTGTTCTTGCTCAGTTTTTGGGTATTTGTCCTTTTATTGGTGTTTCAGGAAAAATATCTACTTCGGTAGGTATGGGTGGTGCTGTTTTATTTGTTATGACTTTGGCTACCGTGGTAACTTGGTTAGCTCAACATTATATCTTAGTTCCTTTAGGAATAACCTTTTTACAGACTATTACTTTTATTTTGGTAATTGCTGCCTTGGTGCAAATGGTTGAAATTATATTGAAAAAAGTTAGTCCTGCACTTTACGGTGCTTTGGGAGTGTTTTTACCTTTAATTACTACTAACTGTGCTGTTTTGGGTGTTGCTATTTTAACTATTCAAAAAGATTTTAATTTAATGGAAGGTGTTGTATTTGCTATTTCTACTGCTCTTGGTTTTACTTTAGCAATGGTTATTTTTGCAGGTATTCGTGAGCATCTTGATAATATGGAAGTCCCTAAAGGGATGGCCGGAGTTCCGATAGCTTTGGTAACGGCTGGTATTTTAGCCCTTGCTTTTATGGGATTTACCGGATTGGTTTAGCCAAAAATCAAAATCTATATATTTTGTAGGAAGTCTTTGGGCTTCCTTTTTTTGTTTAAGGAGCTATTGTTCTTTCTTGCTAAATATTGTTTATTTAGAAATAATGAACAAGGAATGTTGATTATCTCCGGTAAGCTCGCAAGCTTGGTTAACGATTGACGAACTTTAAAAATCTTTATTTGTTACTCTTTGTTCTATATTCTTTTTTTGCTTTTTCGATAGGGTATTTTAAGTTTTAATCATCATATAAATGTAAGTTCGATAAGACGACTTTTAATTTGTTATATTTATAAACTTAAAATAATCATCATGAAAACAAGGAGAATTAACCAAGTGAGAACGATAGCAGTGGTTTTCATGCTATTTGTCACCTCAATCACAAGCGCATGGGCTCTAGGGCTTGATGCTGTAGCCAAAAAGAATAACCAAGAAAGCGATACGCTTAGTTATCGTAGTTTTAAAGGTAAGATTGTAGATGCCCAAACCAAGAAAGCCCTCGTTTTTGCCAGTGTTACGGTTGAAGATGAGAACACCGCCACCATCACTAACCTCGATGGAGATTTCCTAATTAAAATTAGTAAAGACAGTAAGTCTCAGAATCTATTTGTTTCGTTTTTAGGATATTATAACCTTTCTTATCCTTTATCAAAGTTAAAAGTAGAAGGCAATGTTTTAGAACTTCAACCTGCCGTTATTACTTTAAATGAGGTTCAGGTTTTTCCAGATGCTCCTGAATCAATAGTTCGAGCAATGCTTCGTAGGGTGGGTCAGAATTATGCAGAAGATGCAAATTCAATGAAAGGTTTTTACCGCGAATCAATAAAAAAAAGAAATACTTATGTAGGTCTTTCCGAAGCTGTTGTTGATATTTACAAAGCGCCTTACACGAATAATTCAAATGATAGAATTCGGATTTTTAAAGGACGTAAAGGGATCAACGAACGTAAGATGGATACTTTATTATTCAAATTACAAGGAGGACCAGTTACCGCTTTATTGCTAGATGCGATGAAATATCCTCATATCTTAATAGATGAGGAAATGCTAAAGGATTACGACTTTACAATTGAAAATATGGTAAAGATTGATCATAAATTAAATTATGTAATCAGTTTTGTTGAACGACATAAAATTAAAGACTTTCCATTATACGAAGGGAAATTCTATGTGGATATGGAAACTTTTGCTCTATCGGCTGCCGATTTTAGTTTGAATATGGATAAGCCTGAAGAAGCAGCTCGTTTATTTATTAAGAGGAAACCTTTCGGAGCAAGAGTTGAACCAACAATGGCCAAGTATTCAGTAAAATATCGCGAGCAAAATGGGAAATGGTATTTCAACTATGCTATTGGCGAAGTGCAATTTAAAGTAAAATGGAAGAAAAAGTTATTCTCTACAACCTATACACTTAAATCGGAAATTGCAATTACCGATCGCGATGAGCATAATGTAGAAACTATTCCGAATAAAGAGCGATTTAAAAGGAATCAAGTTTTAAACGATAAAGTGGGCGTGTTTGCTGATGAGAATTTCTGGGGAAAATACAATACCATTGAGCCAGATAAATCGATTGAAGTGGCTATTAGGAAGTTGAATCGAGCTATGAATAGATAAGCCAATGTTTAGTTGATTCACAGAGGGAAGGAGGAATACTCCAATCCTTTGGACTTTTTTGTAAATTGATATTAAATTTTAGGCATTGACATTACACGATACAGCACGGTATAAAGCCATTAAAAAAGGCAATATTCAAGAGTATGAACTCTTGTTTAGGGAATACTTCCAGCCTTTGCTGTCTTATGCAATATCAATATTAAAATCGGAAGCCGAGGCAGAAGAAGTTGTTCAAGATATATTCTTCAATCTGTGGAGAAACAAAAAGAAACTGAATATTCATACCTCCTTTTCATCTTATCTCTACAGAGCAGTTCATAACAATTGCTTACAATTATTGAAAAAAGAAAAAAGGAAGTTGAATTATCAACAAGATCAAAGAAACTGGAATTATCATGAGAGTATGAGCCCAGGGGAAATTATGCAGTATAATGAGCTTTATGAAAAAATAAATAATGCCATTGACGAATTACCTGAAAATTGCAAAACAATATTTAAGCTCAACCGTTTTCAGGGTTTAAAATATAGTGAGATAGCTGAAAAGTTAGCGATTAGCATTAAAACTGTGGAGGCTAATATGACCAAAGCATTAAAACATTTAAGACGCCATATGGATAAATATGCAGCAAATTTTTGAAAGAAAGAATGGAAACAAGAACAAATAACAAATATTGGGAGAATATAACAGCCTATTTCTCCAGAGAGTTAAGTGATGATGAATTAATCAATATCGAAACTTGGGCAGATGGGCAAGATGGGAAGGAGTTGCTGATGGAAATGGATAGAAAAATGAATACTGTAGAAAAAGCCAGCTTTATGTATAATGAGAAAACCGACTTGGCTTGGAATAAATTGAATACTAGAATTCAGGAGGAAAAGCCTGAAATGAGTTTTTTCTTCAATCCCAGAAATCTCGTAGGAATCGCGGCTAGCATAATTGTGTTGTTGGGAGTGGGCTTTGGAGTTTTTAAATTATTACAAAATGATATGGAAATGAATAGCTTACAGACTGCTTTTAACCAAAGTAGGGTAGAGCTTGCTGACGGAACTATTGTACATTTAAACGGAAATAGTTCGCTTGTTTATCCCGTTGAATTTAGCGAAGAAACCCGTTCGGTAAAGCTTACTGGTGAAGCTTATTTTGATGTGAAATCAGATAAACAACATCCTTTTGTTATTGAAACAAATAATGCTCGAATTCAAGTACTGGGGACTTCTTTTAATGTTAAAGCTTTGAATTCGCAAGGTGATGTGGAAGTGATGGTAACCAGTGGAAAAGTGAGTTTGCAAGATATCCAGAATCCCACAAAAGAGTTGATCTTGGAAAAGGGTGATTTTGCTAGTTTAATAAATAATGAATTGCAAAATAGGTCAGTTAGCGATGAAAACTATTTAGCTTGGCAAACCAAATTTCTCAACTTTAACAATACACCTTTGCGCGAAGTTGTTAAAACGCTTAACCGCGCCTATGCTGTGCAAATAGAATTGGCTGAGGAGAAGCTTGGCGAATTGCCTTTGACTTCTAAATACGATCAAATGTCAGTGGATGCCTTATTAGATGCCATGTGTTTGACTTTTGGCTTGGATAAAAAAGTAGAAGGAGAACATATAATACTTTATTCACCAACACCTTAATTGATTTGCAAAAGCTCTGTTTAGTCATAATATTGCTCTTATTATTTAATGTCCACCTAAAAGGACAAGAGCAGGTTTTGTATCAACCAGAGAATTTGAAATTTACGAATATAACGGTAGATTCTGCTTTGCAAATCATCGAAAATCAAACGGGTTTACATTTTACGTTTAATTCTGATTTATTACGTACTACAGAAAATGTAAATGCGCATTTCCAGAATATACCGCTTTGTATTATTTTAGATAGCTTGTTTGCAAATCCTAGCTTGAATTATCAAATAATTGAAAGTCAATTGGTTGTTTATGAGCAAAGAGTTGTGCTTGACTCTAACCCACTTGAAATTGATTCTATCGTGGCATCCTCGCTACAACTTTCATTTGGAGGTGAGATACGAGATTTTGAAACAGGTAAGCCCCTTCCGTTTGCGGCTATATCATTACAGAATTCGGCTGTGGGAACGGTTAGTAATGAGGATGGAATATTTTCGCTTAAGTTTACTAGTCACAATCTAAATGATTCTGTTTTAATTAGTTATTTGGGATATAAAACTTTGATAATACCGCTAAAAAATTTTCCTAAATATCAGGTTTTTCAACTCCAGCCAACAAGTATATCTTTAAAAGAAGTTACCGTTCGTAGCTTGTATCCTGAGGGACTCCTTCGTTTGGCTATTGCAAATAAGAAGAAAAATTACCCCAATCACTCCTTTGTTCAAAAAGCTTTTTATCGCGAAGCCGTAAGAAGAGATAAGAAATATATGTTGTATTCTGAGGGGATTTTAGATGTTCTTAAACGCCCATATCGTCCTTCGCTTTTTAATGAGCAAGTGAAATTGGTTAAGCAAAGGACTTTTAAATCTATTGTGCGTGAAGACACGGTTCAGTTTAAATTACACGGTGGAATACAAACGAGTTTGGATTTGGATGTGGTTAAGCATAGCTTTTCATTTATTAATCTGGAGTCTTTGGTTGAATACACTTATACTATACAAGATATGGTTTTAAATGATGGAAGACTAACGTATATGATAGCATTTCAACCTAAAAATACAAAGCAAGCCTTTGCTTTTGAGGGTTTTATTTATTTGGATGTTGAGAGTCTTGCTTTTGTAAAATTTGAATTTAAATATACCAAGACTTCTTTGCAAAAAATGCGTAATGCATTTGTTATTCGATCGAGTCCAAAGTTGAAAATAATTCCCACAGATGTGCATTATGCCGTTACTTACAAAGAATTTGAGGGTTTGTATTATATCCATCATATTCAAGGTGAGTTGAATTTAAAGGTTAAGCGTAAACGTAAATTCCTATCCTCTAAATACTCTGCTAGTTTTGAAATGGTTGCTACGGAACTTAGTGGTAATGCACCACGACGCTTTGCTTCTGATCAAACCATAAAGCCTAACAAAATTTTCAGCGATCTTTCACCTCATTACGATTTAAACTTTTGGGGTGGTGATAACTTTCTACTTCCTGAAACTGATTTAATGGAGGCTTTTGAACGTTTGAGTTTGGAGAAATAGTTTTACTTCTTTTTTTCTTCGTGGCTTAGTGACTCTGTGGTAATTTTTATTTCACCACACAGAGGCACAAAGTACTGAAGCTTACTTTTGTTTCTTGGTAGTTATTTTTTTTATCACAGAATATTAAAGGAGTTCACAAAGAAATAGTTTTAGATAGATTCCAAAAAAAAATCCCGAAAACCAAAATGATTTCCGGGACTTATTTTTCAAGTATGTAGTCGATTAAACAACCTCACTTACCAAGCGAGCAGCATCTTCTAAAGCGATAGCTGAAAGAACTTTTAGTCCTGATTCATCAATCAATTTTTTACCTTCAACAGCATTGGTTCCCTGTAAACGTACAATAATTGGAACAGTGATATCACCAATGTTCTGGTAAGCATCAACAATACCTTGAGCTACCAAGTCGCAACGAACGATACCTCCAAAGATATTAACCAAAATAGCTTCTACTTTAGGATCTTTCAAAATGATACGGAAAGCCTCTTCAACACGTTTAGCATTAGCTGTTCCTCCTACATCTAAAAAGTTAGCAGGATCGCCGCCGGCCATTTTAATCATATCCATAGTGGCCATTGCTAAACCGGCTCCATTAACCATGCATCCAACGTTTCCGTCAAGTTTAACGTAGTTTAAATCAAAACGGCGAGCATCAACTTCAATAGGATCTTCTTCGGTAATATCGCGTAATTCTTTATAATCTAAATGACGATATAATGCGTTGTCATCAAGGTTAACTTTAGAATCTACGGCTAAAATTTTATTGTCAGAAGTTTTTAATACTGGATTGATTTCAAACATTGTAGAATCTGTTCCTTCATAGGCTTTGTATAAAGCAGTAACAAATTTTACCATATCTTTAAAAGCAGCACCGCTTAGACCTAGGTTGAAAGCAATTTTTCTAGCTTGGAATCCCTGTAAACCTACTTTAGGATCAATTTCTTCTTTATGAATTAAATGAGGAGTTTTGTCGGCAACAGTTTCAATATCTACACCACCTTCGGTAGAGTACATAATGATATTTCTTCCTGTTGCACGATTCAATAGAACACCCATATAGTATTCGCTGGTTTCACTTTCTCCCGGATAATAAACATCTTGGGCAATAAGTACTTTACTCACAAGTTTTCCTTTAGGACCTGTCTGATGAGTAACCAATTGCATCCCTAAAATTTGATCTGCTAATGTTTTAACTTCTTCAAGACTTTTGGCAAGTTTAACTCCACCGCCTTTTCCGCGACCACCAGCGTGAATTTGGGCTTTTACTACCCACCAACTGGTGCCGGTTTGTTTTTGTAATTCTTTTGCAGCATCAACTGCTTTATCAGGAGTAGAAGCAACTATACCTTCCTGAATTCTAACACCAAAACTTTTTAGGATTTGTTTCCCTTGATATTCGTGAATATTCATTTTTTAGGTTTTTTTGATATTTTTATTGTGATTTACACAAAAATAAGTTTACAATTAAGTAAAGTTGTAACACTTTACAATTAAGAGTTCAAAATTAAAATAAATTACGTGAAAAAAAGAGGTTTTCGGTATTTTTACTCTTTTCAAATAAGCTATTCTGCAAACTCTGAAAATACAGACTGTTTAAATGAGATGATAATAGATTGATGTGTTATAAATGTCTTATTATCTTATTATTATGTAAACAGTATTTTTTTGCTCCCATAAATATTTATAATTATCAAACATAGTAGCAATATTTAATTAGAACTAATATTAAAGTAATGAGAATAATAGATTCTTTTAATCGACAATTATAACCACTTTATGATTGGAGTTTTTTTTGCGAAATTTTCTGTGATTAGAAAAAATACTTAATTTAGACGTACGTTAATACGTAGTTGTTCGGCTTATAATTAATGATATTGTCGAATAATTAATTTTGTCAAAACTCAAACCTTAGGAGCGAATAAAAGTATATTACAGCTTATGCTAAATACTTTAAAATGTTTCCTATATATTAAACTTTAGATTTATGAAAAGATTTACTCTCGTTTTTTTTGCTCTTTTGAGCTTAAACTTATTTGCTCAAAAAGATTGGATTCGTTATTCGGCAATTTCGCCCGATGCATCTCAAATTGTTTTCGCTTATCAAGGCGACTTATTTATAGTTTCTTCGGATGGAGGAACAGCAGAGCCTCTCTTGCTTAGTGAGGCATATGAATCTAATCCCGTATGGTCCAATGATGGTAGTAAGTTGGCTTACACCTCTGATTTATATGGTAATTTCGATATTTTTATTTTTGATTTTGCAAGCCGAAAAAGTTATAGAATTACTTATCACTCGGCTAAGCAAGTACCTTGGACATTTTCTCCTGATGATAAATTTGTTATTTTTTCAGCTACGCTGGATGATAATGTAAAGAATGCTCAATTTCCTTACGGATTATTAACTGAGCTTTATAAAGTACCTGTTACTGGTGGACGTATTAAACAATGTTTGACCACTCCTGCAGAAAATGTCCAATTAAGTAAAGATGGTTCAAAAATACTCTATCACGATGTGAAAGGATATGAAGATCCGTGGCGTAAGCACCATACTTCTTCGGTAACTCGCGATATTTGGATTTACGATAAAATTACCGGAAAACATACTCAGTTGAGTACTTTTAAAGGCGAAGATCGTAATCCGGTTTTTGCTGATAGTGAAGAAAAAATGTTTTTTCTTTCAGAGCGAAGCGGAAGTTTTAATGTTTATGAAAAAGAACTCACTGCCGATAGTCCGGAAGTCCAATTAACGAATTTTGAAAATAATCCTGTACGATTTTTAAGTATAGCCGATAATAATACATTGGCATTTATTTATGACGGTGGATTATATACAAAAAGTGAAGGTGCTGATGCTAAAAAGTTAGAGTTAACAATTCCTAAGTTTAAGGAAGTAGCTCAATCAATTCCAAAATCATTCTCAAAAGATGCTACTGAAATGAATGTCTCGCCAAATGGTAAAGAAGTGGTGTTTGTTGTGCGTGGTGAAGTGTTTGTTACATCTGTAGAATTTGCAACAACCAAGCGCATTACAAATACGCCGGAACAGGAGAGGAGCGTTAGCTTTAGTCCCGATGGTAAATCTATTCTTTATGCTTCTGAACGTAATGGTAGCTGGGGTATTTATGAAACTAGTCTGGTGTTTGACGATGAGGACGCCTTTGCCACAGCTACTGTTTTAAAAGAAAAAGTTATATTGGCAAATGATAAAAATACTTTCCAACCCGAATATTCTCCCGATGGAAAAGAAATTGCTTTTTTAGAAGAACGTACGGAACTAAAAGTGATAAATCTTGAGACTAAGGCTCAACGCAGCATTTTATCAGGCGACTATAATTATTCTTATTCCGATGGCGATCAGTGGTATCAATGGTCACCCGATGGTAAATACTTTTTGGTAAGTTATTTGGGTGGAAAACGCTGGGTTGATGAAGTTGGTTTGGTTGATGCCAAAGGTGGAGTAGAACCAATTAATTTAACTTTAAGCGGATATTCCGATTCTAATCCAAAATGGATAATGAATGGAAACGGTATGTTGTGGATTTCTGACCGTAATGGTATGCGAAGTCACGGTAGTTGGGGTTCAAAACGCGATGCTTATGCTATGTTCTTTAATCAGGAGTTTTATGAGAAATTTACGATGACAAAAGAAGAATATGAAGCAAAATATGATAAGAAGAAAGACGACGATAAAGATAAAACAGAAGATACTAAGACTTCTAAAAAGAAAAAAGATAAGGATGTAGATGAAGAAGAAAGCGTTGTCTTAAACTTAGAGAACCTTGAAGATCGTATAAGTCGGTTAACAATTAACTCTTCTAGTTTAGGCGATGCCGTACTTACAAAAGACGGGAAGAATTTATTCTATCTCAGTAGTTTTGAAAAAGGATATGATTTGTGGTTGCATAAATTTAAAGAAAAAGAAACAAAACTTGTTCTTAAACTCAATGGTCGTGGCGGCCAGTTGAAAATGGATAAAGACGGTAAAAACTTATTCCTTCTTTCGGGTGGAAGTATCATGAAATTGGATATAAAAAATATTGATAAACCGGTAAAAAAGAATATTGCTTTTAAAGCGGAGATGGATTGGAATCCTGCTGCTGAACGTGAGTATATTTTTAATCATACTTGGAAACAGGTTAATGATAAATTTTATGCTCCTGATTTTAAAGGTGTCGACTGGAAAATGTATAAAGAAATCTATAAAGCCTTTTTGCCCAGCATAAGTAATAATTATGATTTTGCAGAACTTTTAGGCGAAATGCTAGGCGAATTGAATGGTTCGCATACCGGAGGGCGTTATTCGCATCATAGCAACGGAGATGCCACAGCTAGTTTAGGTGCTTTTTACGACTTATCGTTTAGGGGGAAAGGCTTGAAAATTGCCGAAATTTTAGAAAAAGGACCATTAGATAAATCTGATTTAGATATTTCTGTTGGCGATGTAATCGAACAGATTAACGGTGTAGATATTCTTCCCGAAGTAAATTATTTTAAATTACTGAATAAACTCGATGGCAAGAATACGCAATTGAGAATTTATCATCCAACAACTCAAAAGTCTTCAATAGTAGTTATGAAACCGATAAGTCAGCGTAAAAAATCAGCTTTGCTATACGACAGATGGACTAAATTTATGCGCGAAGAAACAGCTCGCCTTTCTGATGGGAAAATTGGTTACGTACATATTAAAGGAATGAACGATGCCAGCTTCCGCGTTGCTTATTCCGAAATTTTAGGTAGGAATGTAGATAAAGAAGCTATTATTGTTGATACTCGTTTTAACGGTGGTGGTTGGCTGCATGATGATTTAGTAACTTTATTAAGCGGAAAACGCTATGTTGATTTTGCCCCTCGTGGACATTATATTGGCTCAGAACCAATGGAAAAATGGTATCGTCCTTCTGTAGTTTTAATGAGCGAAGGGAACTATTCCGATGCTCACGCTTTTCCGTATGTATACAAGGTTTTGAAGATTGGTAAATTGGTTGGAATGCCTGTTCCCGGTACTATGACTGCCGTTTGGTGGGAACGCCAAATAGATCCTACTATTGTTTTTGGAATACCGCAAATGGGAGTTTGGGATTTGAATGGTAATTATTTAGAAGGACAACAGTTAGAACCAGATGTTAAAGTGGCTCAGGATAAAGAAAAAATAAGTCAAGGTATTGATCAGCAACTAATGAAAGCGGTAGAAATATTGCTCGAAAAATGAGTTTACAAGCCTCGATAATGTCAAAAATATAAAGAAGGATGTCAAAATTATTGATAAAAAATATGGTTTGTCCGCGCTGCATTCTTGCGGTGCGGGCAATTCTTGATGAGATGAATATTCCGACTATCGACGTTCAATTGGGAGAAGTATGGTTGAAAAGAGAGTTGCAGGAAGATGAAAGAGAAGTTTTAAAATCTAAATTAGAAGATGTAGGCTTTGTTTTGCTCGATGATGCTAAAAAACAGCTTATCGAAAAGATTAAAACCTTGTTAATTAGCTTAGTACATAATTCTGACGGAGAAATGAATCTCAATTATTCAACTTATTTATCAGAAAGTATAGGTAAAGATTATCGCTATTTAAGTAATCTGTTCTCATCGCAATTGGGAATGACTATTGAGAAATATATTATTCAGTTAAAAGTGGAAAAGATAAAAGAATATATTTCTTACGATGAGCTTAGTATTAGTGAGATAGCTTATAAAATGAACTATAGTAGTCCGGCTCATCTAAGTCGTCAGTTTAAACAAGTTTGTGGTCTTTCTCCCAAAGAATATAAAAATCAAATGGGCAATCAGCGGAAGCCGTTAGATCAGATTTAGTATTAATCAAAAAACTCTTGATATACTTAGTTTATGACCGACATTGAAGAATTATTTATCGAATCCTTGAAAGATCTTAGGGCAAAGATTGAAGATCCCCAAAAATATAATAACCTAAAGGCTTCTGGAGTTTTGCGATTGCTTCTTATGGACGATAATCCTTTATTACATCAAGCTAATAGACTTCATAGAATTCCAATTAATTTTGTTACTCGAAAAACAAGGACTATTAAACCTTTCCCAGGGTTGCTCTTTTCCGAAGGAATTGTTCCGGTGGAAAATGAAAATCTAAAAGATTTGGAAACATTGAAATTAGACCATTTTTTAGAGAAAGTTTGTTTAATATATCACACAAATGTTTATACTGTCAAAGATATTATCAAAATAAATGCTCACATAAAAGGAGGGGTACACGCCGGCAAACCAAAAGATTTAATAGAGAAAGAAGCTCTTAATTTAAGTGCATACGGACCGAGTGTGGGATATAAAGAAGGTGCTCCTATGGATATGGTTGTTTCTTTGATTTATCCAATTTCTAAAATTGTAACGAAATCGCTTGAAACATTAGAAAACAAAATAATAGAAAAATATAAATAACTACTCACTACAAAGAATTGAGTCAAAACTCAATAGGTACCATCGGTACTAAAGCTTGGTAAAAAAGAATATCTCTAAATCCCTCTCGTCCCGTATGGGACGAAACGATATTGTGTAGCATTTATTACCTTGCTTTTATCCCTACGGGATATAAAAAGCTTTCAGTATTCCGTGTTCGTTTTCACAAGTAAAGTAGTCCAAGATATTCTTGCTCGGACTAATCTCCCGATTAGTCTGTACTTATGTATTTGTCTCTGACAAATAATATCGGTCAGAAGACCCTTATATGAATGAAACTTAATCGGGAGATTAAATTTAGCCCCTCAAATTTCTGAAAATCTGATAACTTTTATGTGAAAAGGTGCTCGTTTGTAACGGAGAACCAGTGCTATTTTTGTTGAAAAAATAAAGCTATGAAAACTTACACCTTTTTTGTTGAAAATCTAAAGTGCGGAGGCTGTGTTAAAACTATCAGCAAAGCAATAAATAAATTCTCCAGTGTCCAAAACCTTAGTGTTGATGCTGAAAGTTCTAAAATCACTGTTGAATTGGATGGTGCTGATAATCAGTTGGATCATATAAAACGGGCACTATTTAAAATAGGCTACCCTGAAATGGGATCTTCAAACAATATGTTTACGGAGGCGAAATCGTATGTTAGTTGTGCCATCGGACGAATGGGTATTTAAATTGCTGAATATTAATTTTTGGTTTTTTTGTCAGCTTATATTAGTCTTAGTAAAATAGATTAGCCTATACATATAAAATCTTTGGTTTATCAGGCTAATTTCTGAAAATGATTTATATTAATTCTAAACTAAGCATGATTTAGCAATATTATGTAAAAATCAATCTTATTCATGCATAATATTTTTTTCCTTTTGACTACATTTGTGTCCGATTTACTTAAAAACAAAAAAAACCTAAATATTTTATTATGGCATACGATATTGATATGATTAAGGGCGTTTATGCCCGTATGGCAGAGCGCGTTGATGCTGCTCGTAAGTTGGTTGGAAAACCTCTAACTTATACGGAAAAGATACTTTATTCTCACCTCGATGAGGGTATTCCAACAGTAAAGCATAAACGTGGAGAATCTTATGTAGATTTTAATCCCGATCGTGTGGCAATGCAAGATGCAACGGCTCAAATGGCTCTTTTGCAGTTTATGCAAGCCGGAAAAGCAAAAGTTGCAGTTCCATCAACCGTTCATTGCGATCATCTTATTCAAGCAAAAATTGGTGCTAACGAAGATTTGGCTACCGCCGAAGTAACCAATAAAGAAGTTTATGATTTTTTAGGATCTGTATCGAATAAATATGGTATTGGATTTTGGAAGCCGGGAGCTGGTATTATTCATCAAATTGTATTAGAAAATTATGCTTTCCCCGGTGGAATGATGATAGGTACCGATTCTCATACTGTTAATGCAGGAGGTTTAGGAATGGTTGCTATTGGTGTTGGTGGTGCCGATGCTGTTGATGTTATGGCTGGTATTCCTTGGGAACTAAAATTCCCAAAACTGATTGGTGTTAAATTAACCGGTAAACTAAGTGGTTGGGTTGCTCCTAAAGATGTTATTTTAAAAGTGGCCGGTATCCTGACTGTAAAAGGAGGAACAGGTGCAATAGTTGAGTATTTTGGCGATGGTGCCGATGCTATTTCTTGTACAGGAAAAGGAACTATTTGTAATATGGGTGCTGAAGTAGGAGCTACTACATCTATTTTTGCTTATGGTAAAAATATGGCAGAATATCTTCGCGCTACCGACCGTGCAGATATTGCAGATGAAGCTGATAAAATGACTGCTTACCTTAGAGCTGATGACGAAGTTTACGCTAATCCTGAAAAATATTACGATGAAATAGTAGAAATTAATTTAAATGAATTAGAACCTCATTTGAATGGTCCGTTTACTCCCGATAATGCAACTCCTATTTCTGAATTTGCAAAAGCCGTTAAGGAAAATGATTGGCCAACAAAAATGGAAGTAGGTTTGATAGGTTCTTGTACTAACTCTTCTTACGAGGATATTAGTCGTGCAGCTTCTATTGCTAAGCAGGCATCGGATAAAAATCTTGAGGTAAAAGCCGATTTTCGTATTACTCCCGGTTCGGAGCAAGTTCGTTATACCGTTGAACGTGATGGTTTAGTTTCGATATTTGAAAATATTGGCGGTGTGGTTTTAGCTAATGCTTGTGGTCCTTGTATTGGTCAATGGGCTCGCGAAGGAGCTGAGAAAGAAGAGAAAAATGCTATCATCCATTCATTCAATAGGAATTTTTCTAAACGTGCCGATGGTAATCCAAATACCTATGCTTTTGTAGCTTCTCCTGAATTAGTAACAGCTATGACTATTTCAGGTAGTATGCTTTTTAATCCTCTAAAAGATAAGCTTATCAATAAAGATGGTGTTGAAGTGATGTTGGATGAGCCAACAGGCGATGCATTGCCAAAAAATGGTTATGCTGTTGAAGATAACGGATTTGTTGCTCCTGCTGAAGATGGAAGTAAAGTCGAAGTAGTTGTTAGTCCTAGTTCAGAGCGTTTACAAATTTTAACTCCTTTTAAAGCCTGGGATGGTAAAGATTATAAAGGAATGCATTTGCTGATTAAAGCTAAAGGAAAATGTACTACCGACCATATTTCGATGGCAGGTCCTTGGTTGCGCTATCGCGGACATTTAGATAATATTTCAAACAATATGCTAATTGGTGCTGTTAATTATTTTGGTGAAATGACTAACGAAGTTGTTAATCAATTGAATGGCGAAAAAGGAGAAGTTCCTGCAGTAGCTCGTGCTTATAAAGAAGCAGGAATGGGTTCTATTGTTGTTGGCGATGAAAACTATGGCGAAGGATCAAGTCGTGAGCATGCCGCTATGGAGCCTCGCAATTTAGGTGTAAAAGTAGTTTTGGTGCGTTCTTTTGCTCGCATCCACGAAACTAACCTTAAAAAGCAGGGTATGTTGGCTATTACTTTTGACAATAGAGCTGATTATGATTTGATACTCGAAGATGATAAAATTGATGTTATTGGTTTAACTGAATTTGCTCCCGGAAAGCAACTTACTGTTGTTTTAAATCATGCCGATGGCACTAAAGATGAAATCTTAGTTAATCATACTTATAATCAAAATCAAATAGACTGGTTTAGAGCCGGTAGTGCATTGAATTTGATTAAGCAGCAAAACGCTTAAAGATAGAAGGGATGGTTTATTGAATGATAAACTATCCCTTTCATTTTTTGTTGTTTAAAAGCATTCTAAATTAGTAATTAAGATACGGATTACTTTAATGTTTAGTAAATTCGCGATTTAAACCATAATCATATTCATGGCTAAAGTTGTAACCTTATCAGAAGCATCCTCTCTGGCTATTCATGCCGTTGTTCTAATAGCCGGCTCCGAGAAACTAGTGAACGTAAATAAAATTGCTGAGGCTACAGCATCTAGTAAGAATCATTTGGCAAAAGTAATGCAACGACTAGTGAAAAGTAGTTTGGTTAGCTCAACACGTGGTCCTGCGGGTGGTTTTGTCTTGAAAAAGCCGGCTGATGAAATTACTCTTTATGATATTTATTTTGCTGTTGAAGGTCCTATAGAATTGCAAGATTGTCCGCTGGATCGTCCTATTTGTCCTTTTGATAAATGCATAATGGGTGGTATTATTCATAAACTCACCAACGATTTCAAGAAGTATTTAATAGAATCGAAAGTATCTAAGTTTATTTAAAGATTTTAATTTATTTTGTAACTTTTGGTTTTTAGCCTTATTAGTTCGAATATTAAGATAGTTGTTGCCGTACCAATTATACTGGCTAATAAAACCATATTGATAATGAGGATACTTTTTTTGCTTTTTTCTAATATCATACTACGGAATCACCTATTTATTTACTTCCAGCTTAAGTTCACCTTCAATCTTGTCTAAGGTGTTCAGATCAGCACGATTAATACGCTCAGCATTGTCTTCAATAATATTAGGAATTTCCATCTTTTTAGCTACCCAAAGGTGATAAATGGCCTTTGTGTGGTTCTTATCTTTGTAATAAAGGTAGACTTCGAGATAGCCTTCTGCAATATTTTTCTTATCCTGAATTGTGAGGTTTTTAAGATTGCCTTCAAGGGCAGGTAAATTAATCTCTCTTCCGGTAATTACTATTTCAGGATTGGGCGATAAGCTTTTATTAGCTTTATAAATAAGTGGCCAGAAGCTAGCTTCTTTATAATAATCTTGAGCAATACGGTATAAATAATCGCCATTTTTAAGCGTGTACTTGCTAGCTGCTACTCCTCTAACTATTTTCTTTTCAGACGTTTTTATGGCTTCTTTCTTTTGCTCTGTAGTTGGAGTTTCTGTTGTAGGTTTTTTTACTTCCAATGGAGTTTCTGTTGTAGGCTTCTCTTTCAGTTCAGTATCTGATGTGTCTGAAGCTGACCAGAATAAGTAAAATAGAATAATAAATAGAAAGAGGATAATTGGCCATATCCATTTGGTTATCGGTTTTTTTTGTTTTGTAACAGACGACTGTACCTTTTCGGGGACTTTATCTATTTTGGAAGCCTCTTCCTTTTTTCTCTCTACTTCAGGAACTAATGCTTCTGTTTGTTTAGTTTGAACTGATTTTGCAATAGGGATAGAACTATCTTTTGCTTTTGGAGTAGTAATTTCTTCTTCAAGGTCTTTCTTTGGTGCTTCAAAAGGTATAGGCTTTAGCTGGGAATAGTGTCGATTAATGTGATTCCTTAAAGAGACTTGAGGCTTAAAGTTTATCGTGTTGTGTCCTGGAATATCAATAGTTTCTCCACTTTTAGGATTATGTCCTTTTCTTGCTTTATGCCATCTTAATGAAAAGCGTCCTAAACCACTTATACTACTATGAGCATCTTTTTGTAGCCCTTCTTGATTTAATGCAACGGTTTCTATTAGAAGATCGTGAATGAGCTTTTTTGAAGTCCTTGTTTCTGTTGCTATCTTCTCAACAAGACGGCTAAATGTCATTTTCTTTTTCATTTCTCGATTCGTTTAGTTTTTAATGCATTTTTGATGGATAAACTTGGACGGAAACGGATAATGCGTTTAGGTGGTAACAGAAAATATTGTTTGTGAAAAGGATTGTAAGATTTCTTATTTTTTATTTTTACAGTCGAAAATGTGCCTAAATCGAGGATTGATATTGAGATATCTTTATCGAGAGTTTCTTTGATAATATTTACGCTGCTTTTTAATAGCCGTTTTGTTTCAACCTGTGTAATGCCTAAGCGCGAAGAGAGATTTCGGATTAACTCTACTTGTGTCATAATAGCCTCCTGTATTAAATTTGTTGATATGAAAAAATCTAATGTGTTAGCAGGCAACAATATAAGGAATTAAACAGAAGATTTCAAGTTAAAATAACAGAGGGTTGTACTTTGTGTAGGAGTGATTATTCTTTGCGTTTGAAAACATATTTATATTCACTTTTGGCTTGATCATCAATTCCAATAAATTCACTACTGTATTCAAGAATCAGTTGGTTTTTAACTTGTGTTTTCTTTATGTATAAATTGTTTAGGTTACAATAAAACTGATAATTTGGGGATTCATTATCTCCAAAAAGAAAGAATCTGTTTTTACAGAAGCTAATTTTTATATCATACTTTTCATCTGGTATAGTCGCTCGACTGCTAATGCCACCAATATAGTTCTCAAACTCTCCAAAGTAATAAGGAACGATATAATTCGTATCTCTTTCAACTTCAAGAGTTTTGTTATTTACAGATGCAATTACTTGAACAGAATCGTTAATTATTAGTTTTAAAGCGTATGCTGATTTCGAAGATTTTTGAGTTATTTCAGGCTCAGGTCCAAAATCATTATAATAATTATAATATGAATAGGAAATACTATCATTTTCATACGAATAGGAGATAGAACTACTCCTTGATGTTTCGAAGCTATATGAGGATGACTCGTTTATATCCATCTCTTCCAAAACCCATTCCCCTTTTAAAAAAGCATATTCGTCAGTAAAAATGTCTTTAATCTTTTCGCAAGAAACCAAAACAAAAAGAAGGAAGGAAATCGTAAAAATATTTATTATAAAATTTAGATATTTCATGCTGTACTTTTTAAATCATTGAATTACTGTTTTCGCTTAAAAGTGTATTTATATTCACCCAAATAGTAAGTTTCCGGTTCAAAAATTTTAGAGGTATATTCAATGACTAGTTTATTTTCTTCTTGATCTTTTTTTATATACAAGATGTTTTTGTCATTTGGCCTTTCACCTATGATAAAGATATTATTCTTTCCAAAAGATATTTTTACTGCATAATACTCAACCGGTATAGGAGCCATAAAAGACCTTTTGTTGTCGTAATCTCCTATTTCATAGCCGACTAGAAATGCAGTGTCTAATTCGAAACCATATAATAGATTACTTACTTTCGAGCTTACTTTAATGGAATCAGTTATTGATAATTGGAGCAGATAAGAATATTTTATGGTATAGGAAGTATCTGAAACGACTTCATCATCCTCTTTCTGGAAATCCTTGTGACTACAGAGTAGACTATCTTCGGTATAAGAACAACTCAAAGTATGAGACCAAGCATCTTCTGGATATTGTGAACCAGAACGGGATTGGTTAATTTCAATATCCTCCAAAACCCATTCTCCTTTAAGAAAAGCGTATTCGTCAGTAAAAATGTCTTTATTCTTTTCGCAAGAAACCAAAACAAAAAGAATGAAGGAGAGAGAAATAAAATTTATAATTAATTTTTGAAATTTCATTGTGAACTTTTTTAATCATTTAATTGCTATTTTCTTTTAAAAGTGTATTTACAGTTATGAATACTCCCATAGGGCTCTTGACCAGAAATAATCTTGTATTCTAATACCAATTGATTTTCTATTTGAGTCTTTTTAGCATAAAGGATACTTGAACCTATATTTGAATAAGTCGCCCCCGAAATTGCTACCCTGTTCTTGCCAAATACAAACATTACGGCATAATTTTCCAGTGGATAATTCATATATTCCATATTAGGGTCATTAGTTATTCCTTCAGTAATATATGAAATACGATAACTTGTATCATTATTCACTCCTAATTCATGATTTCTGAAGTAGGCTTCTATTAAAACATCTTTATCAATATTTAAAGAAAAGTTAAAGGCGTATTTTGTAATATCTGGAGCTAAATATTCCCAATCGACCTTTTGAGAAACTGTTCTGACTAGGCTGTCATTTTCTAATCGATGACTAATAAAATAGGAGCTCCCTTCAATATCATTCTGGCTGCCTTTAGAAACTTGAATGCTGTCAATAACCCATTCCCCTTTTAGAAATGCATATTCGTCAGTAAAAATGTCTTTAATCTTTTCGCATGAAGTGAGAAGAAATAGAAGGAAAAAGACTTGTAACAGAACCTGAGAAATAAAAAATCGACTTGTTTTCATAATGCACTAATATTAAGAATGTATATGCCGAAAAGGCTTTATTATCCTATCTCCTAAGTAATTAACGCAAAACGAATCTCAATCCCGGTATTGATTGAATTTCTCGAGCTTCTAAGATACATAAATCAAAAAAGGAAAATCAAGTTTTTATAGAAATAATGAAGTGTGAGCAATCTGTAATTGTAAATTTCTCCCGCTGATTTCGCAGATAAGCGCAGAAGAAGATTTTAATACTGTAATACCATATCAGCGTAAATCAGCGAAATCAGCGGGATTATTTTTTATTCTGCCTTTCCGGTTTAACCGAGATTAAAACAGCCAAATGGTCTGAAATAGGTTTTCCGCTTTTAAGTTTGTCGTTTAAATGTTGATAGGAGAGGACTACTAGTTTTTTAGTAAAGAAATAGTCTATCTTTTTATCAGAAACAGCTGTAAAACCATTAAAAGTACCAGCAGGACCTCTATTCTTTTCTATCGAAATTAGTTGGGCATCCTCTAGTTGTTGACTTAACTCAAGAATTGGCTTTTCGTTTGGACTAAGATTAAAATCGCCCATTAGCACAACAGGATAGTCCTGCGTATTTAGCTGATGGATTTTATCTAAAATGAGCTGAGCGGAGTTTTCTCTAGCAACTTCTCCTATATGGTCGAAATGGGTATTGAAAATCCACATCCTTTCTTTTGTTATTTGGTTTTCAAAGAGGCCGTATGTGCAAATTCTTTTGAGAGCGGCATCCCATCCTATAGAAATTAATTCTGGTGTTTCAGAAAGCCAAAAGGTAGAGCTAACAATTAATTTATACTTTGTTGTGTCGTAAAAAAGAGCACTGTATTCCCCTTTTTTAAGTCCATCTCTCCCCACTCCAATATACTTATAGTCTACAAGACAACTGTCTATATATTTAACTTGATTGTAGAGTCCTTCTTGAATTCCTAAGATAGTGGGTTTATAATCATTTATCAGTTTTATCACGCCCGTTTTACGATTTTGCCAGTTGTTTTCAGTATCCCAAGTATTGTCGTATCTGATGTTGTAGGTCATAAGTGCTGTTGTTTGACTTAATCCACTCATCGAAATTAGAAGAAATGTAATAAAAGTAAATAGTGGTTTTTTAAACTCAGACATTTTAATTTTTCTATTTTTTTGATAAAGGTAGCATTTATTGAAAAAGCAGCGTGACACGTAAAGCAGTATCAAATTGAAGACTTGTTGGCATATTGAATGTAATATTTAAATGACTAAATGTAATGTAGACTTGACATAAAGAAGTAAATACATTACATTTGTACTTTAATTACTAAAACAGATAGCTATGAAAACAAATTATTTATTGCCAAATAAATTTAAGAAGATAGGCTGGATAATCTTTGTCCCTTCATTAATAGTCGGGATTTTATGGCTAATCTTTAAGTTTGAACCTAATTTCCTCAATGTGAAAGTGCTTAGTTTTTTTAATGATGAACTTTTTAAATCTTTAGAATTCATTGTAGTTGTGGAAAACAATATAGCCGACGAGATTCTTGGAGTCTTAATTATTATTAGTGCTTCTTTTATTGCTTTTGCTAAAGAAAAAAACGAAGATGAGTTTATCTCTAAGCTTCGACTGGAATCATTGGTTTGGGCTACCTATGTAAATTATGCCATTTTAATTCTCGCTTTAATTTTTGTGTATAATATGAGTTTTTTCTGGGTAATGGTATTCAATATGTTCACCGTCCTTATCTTTTTTATTATTCGGTACAATTGGGCACTTTATAAATCTAAAAGGGACTTGAGTGATGAAAAATAGGATCAAAGTAGAAAGAGCCAAAAAGAATATTACTCAAGCTCAATTGGCTGAGATGGTAGGTGTTAGTCGTCAGACCATTAATGCAATAGAATTGGGGAAATATAATTTATCTACAATTCTTGCCTTGAAGATTGCACGTATTTTTGAAACGTCTGTCAACGATATTTTTGAACTTGAAAAAGAGGAATAGGCTATTTCTCTTTGATATAAAAAAAGCTGTCATAACAAATTAAGACAGCTTTGTTCTGTATTCTAAAAATATATTTATCCTTTATAAAAAGGCAGCTTTACAATTTGTGCTTTTAAAAGTTTATTACGGACTTTAATATAAATCTCAGTACCTAATTTATGATATCCTGCTTTTACATAACCCATTCCGATACCTTTATTTAACATTGGTGATTGTGTGCCGGATGTTACCTCTCCAATTGTATTTCCTTCGGCATCGCAAATTGCATAATGTTGTCTCGGAATACCTCTGTCAATCATTTCAAAGGCTTTTAAATAGCGCGATGGTTTATCAGCTTTTAGCTTTTCCATAATATCACGATCGATAAAGTTTTTGCCATCGGCAAACTTGGTAATCCAGCCTAATCCTGCTTCAATAGGAGAGGTTGTATCGTCAATATCGTTACCATACAAACAGAATCCCATTTCTAAGCGGAGTGTGTCTCTGGCACCTAAACCGACAGGTTTAATACCAAATTCGTCTCCTGCTTCCATAATTTTATCCCAAATAATTTGAGCATCTTTATTTTTAATATAGATTTCACAACCGCCGGCTCCGGTATAACCTGTCGTAGAGAAAATTACATCTTTAATTCCTGCAAATTCTATTTGCTTGAAAGTGTAATATTCCATATCAATAACATTAGCAGAAGTAAGTTTTTGCATTGCTTTTAATGCTTTTGGTCCTTGTATAGCCAGTTGACTTATTTCATCGGAGGCATTAATTAATTCTTCACCAATTTTCAAATCAAATTCCTTGGCTTGCTCTACGCACCAATTCCAATCTTTATCAATATTTGCTGCATTAACAACAAGCAGGTAATGATCTTTGGCAAATCTATAAACTAATAGGTCGTCAACAATTCCACCTTTGCCGTTGGGAAAACAGGAATATTGGACTTTCCCATCTATTAAAGCGGATACATCATTGGATGTGATACGCTGTAAAAAATCAAGTGCTTTTGGGCTTTTTACCCAGAATTCACCCATATGTGAAACATCAAAAACGCCTATGGCGTTACGTACTGTTTTGTGCTCAGTCAGTAATCCTTCATATTGTACAGGCATATCAAAACCGGCAAAGGGAACCATTTTGGCTCCAAGTTTTTTATGAATTTGTGTAAATGCAGTTGTTTTCATTTGTAAATGGTTAAAATTCAATAATTTGACTTGATAGTTTTTGGGTGTTAACGTTCACCTAAAAGCTGAACAAAAGTACAAAACTCTTTTCACACTTTATGTTATTTTAAAGAAAGATATTTGATTAGAATACTATTTTTAGTGAGTCAAAATAGTATAGCAATAGAACTCCTGTTAAACTAATGATAAAGAAGTTTTTATGAAAAAATATGAAAAAATAATTAGCTGTAAAGCACCATTGCCGACACTATAAAGTGACCTTCGCTATTCTCTATTGATGTAGAATGATCTATACTGTGAATAATTATATTTGGGCTATTTACTAAAAACTCGTTTAATTCGAGTTCAAGTTCTTCGAAAGCTCTTTCCGGAAAATTACCGGTTTCTTTAAAAAAGAATTTTGTTTTCATAGGTAAAATAATTTAAAACGTGAAGTTAATACATTTTTTCCATAATTCATTGTGTCAGCACATTGAATTTATCATTTTTTTTGAATTTATTTATTTATAGCTTTGACTGATTTTATATTAACCAATAAAAAAACCAATAATGAAACATTTTTCAAGGAAAATCGTGGTTTTGTTAAGCTTTTTATTTTTGCTTATAGTGGGAGTGAAGGCGCAGAAATACAAAACTGCAAAAGTGGCTAATCAAAGTTTGATTGCCATTGCACAAGCCAATTCTGCTAAAGTTAAGGTGCATAAACTTGCACAAACTTTTAGTGGAAAACAAATCAGTATTTATGAGTTTGGTACGGAAACGAAGAATAAACAAAAGCTTAAGCCTGCTATTTTTATTATGGCTAATGCCGAAGGAAATGTACCAATCGCTACAGAAGCAGCTCTTGTACTTGCCAAAGAATTGGTAAAAGATAAAAATTTAGAGCGTTTTACTTGGTATTTGGTTCCTGTTTTAAATGCAGATGCCTTAGATCATTATTTTGAAAATCCTTTGTGGAACAATACACGTAATGCTCGCCCACATAACGACGATATGGACGATGCAATAGATGAAGATGGGCCTGATGACTTAAATGGTGATGGCTTTATCAGTCAAATGCGTGTTGCAGATCCAATGGGAGTGTGGATTCCGGAAGAAGCAGATGCTCGTTTTATGCGAAAAGCAAATACAGCAAAAGGGGAAAAAGGAATTTATAAATTGTATACGGAAGGTGTTGATAATGATGGTGATGGCGTTTATAATGAAGATCCAAAAGGGGGTATAAATAGCGGGATAAATTTTCCGCATTTATTTAAAGCAAACACCGCTACTGGAGGTGTTTGGCCTGGCTCTGAGCCTGAAGTTTATGCTTTGATGAAATTTATTTATGCACATCCGGAAATTGCTGCAACTTTTACTTTTGGTTCAAGCGATTTTTGTATCCAAGTACCACAAGGTGGCCGTCGTGGTAGTGCAGATTTTACCAAGATAAAAATTCCTAAACGCATGGCAGAACAATTTGGTGCCGATCCTGATCGTACTTATACAATGGATGAAGTTATTGAGTTGGCTCAGCCAATGATTCCCGAAGGAATGGAATTAACACCTGCAATGGTAGCCGGATTTCTTGGGCTTGGAGCAGCTGTAAATCCTTTAGCAGAAGATTTGAACTTCTATAAAGAACTAAGTAAACAGTATAAAGAATATCTTAAAGCTAAAGGCTTTAATGTAGAACGTATGGCTTCCGAAAGAGCAAAAGATGGTTCTTTTGAGTTGTGGTCGTATTACCATTTAGGGATTCCTACTTTTAGTATGAATTTCTTTACACTTCCAAAAGCAGAAAAAGAGAAGAACAAAGTAGGAAGTGGTGTTAGCCTTGATGATGTAGAAAAGATGAGTGCCTCTGATTTTGTTGCCCTTGGTGAAGAGAAAATAGCTTTATTCCTAAAAGAAAATAATGCTCCAGAACGTTTTTCTGCTGCCAAAATAGTAGAAATGATGAATGCCGGTCAAGTTGCTCCTGCTCAAATGGTAGGGATGATGAAACAAATGCCAAAGCAAGAGAAAGAAGACGAGCTAAACGAAAAGACAAAAGCGTTTATTGCCTACGATAAAGAGGTGTTAAACGGAGATGGCTTTGTGAATTGGACTTCATTTGAGCATCCAACATTGGGAACAGTAGAAATTGGAGGCGAAAAAGCCTATGTTAGATCAACACCTCGCTTTGAGGAATCCGAGAAACTTATCAGCATACAAATGCCTTGGGTATTTGAGTTAGCTGCAAAACTTCCACGTTTAAGTATTCTGAAGACGGATATTGAAGCTATTTCAGCAAATATTTATAAAATGAATGTTTGGGTTCAAAATGAAAATTATTTACCTTTTCCAACGGCTATGGGTTCTCGTAATAATAGGCCTGCACCGGCAATTCTCCTTATCGATGGTGAAAATGTGAAGCTTGTAAATGGAAAGGCACGAACACCAATAAATAAAGTTGGAGGATTTAAGGCGGTTAAGCTTTCTTTTTTAATTCAAGCAAAAAAAGGGGCAGAAGTTTCTTTGAAATTGGAAAGTAAATTTGCTGGTAATGATAAAGTGAAAGTTACTTTATCTAAATAGCAGAAAAAATTGTATCACAGCAAAAAAATTAGAAATGAAAAATTTAAATAAAAATATATTCTTATCTCTGCTGCTTTCTGCTTTATTTATAGGAAATGCAGCAGCTCAAAAAACCGAAGTGCCTTTGCGCTTCGATCATTATTATACTTATGCTCAGATTGTTGATGCGGTAAAATCATTAAATATAGCTTATCCTAATTTAACCAAAACTGTTTTGGTTGGTAAAAGCGATGAGCAGCGTGATATTTGGGCTTTGGAAATAAACAATCCCAAAACAGGAAAAGCAAGTGAAAAGCCAGGCGTTTATGTTGATGCGAATATTCATGGAAACGAAATACAAGCCGGAGAAGTAGCCTTGTATTTTGCCGATTACTTACTTAAAAATTATGGGCAATTAAAAGATATTACGGAAATTGTTAATCGTAATGCATTTTATATTGTTCCTGTAGTTAATGTCGATGGTCGTTATCATTTTATGGCTGACGGAAATACAATGCACAGTAGTCGTTCTTTACGTATTCCTAAAGATGATGATCGTGATGGTTTGTTCGATGAAGATATGTACGACGATTTGGATGGTGATGGTAATATTTGTCAGATGCGCAAAAAAGTTGAAGGTGGAAATTATAAGCTTGATGCTGAAGATCATAGAATTATGGTGCGTATTCGCGATGGAGAAAAAGGCGATTACGTATTGCTTGGACAAGAAGGTATTGATAATGATGGAGACGGTAGAATAAATGAAGATACCGAAGGTTATGTTGATCCAAACCGGAATTGGGGCTTTAATTGGCAACCTAATTATGTACAACGTGGAGCCGGAGATTTCCCTTTTGAAGGAGTTGGTTTAAAAGCATTAGCCAAATATATTGCTGAACGTAAAAATATTATTATCGTTTACGCTTTTCACAATAATGGTGGTATGTATTTACGTGGTCCTAGTACTAAAGATGCGGGTCCTTTATTAGCAGCTGATATTGCTGTTTACGATGTTTTAGGCAAAAATGCTGAAAAAATAGTTCCCGGTTATCGTTATCTTATTTCTTGGAAAGATTTATATTCTACTTATGGCGATTTTACGGATTTTACTTATGAAGCATTTGGTGCTTTCGGTTTTGTTGGAGAGTTGTTCCAACGTGATTCGGAAACTTACAATACTGATAAAAAGAAGGATGCTCCCGAGGCTGGATTTGGTCGTGGAATCAATACTGAACGTGAGCGTGAATTATTAAAATTTAACGATCATTTAGTGCATGGAAGCTTGTTTAAGGAATGGACTCCCTATAAACATCCTGTTTATGGCGATATTGAAATAGGAGGTTGGATTAAATACAGCTCTCGTATGCCACATACTTTTATGTTGCCCGATTTAGTGCATCGTAATGCTTCTGCTGTAATTTATGCAGCATCTCAAACTCCCGATGTAAGTATGGAGGTTTTTAAAACCGAAAAGATTGGTAAAAATCTAAATCGTGTTTATGTGCGTTTACGCAATTCTAATGCTATTTCTACGATGACTGCTCATGCAGTGAAAACTAAATTATATCCGCAAGATATGCTTAAAGTTAGTAATGCTAAAGTGGTTGCCGGTGGTAAATTAAAGAATAAATATACTGCTGATATTCAGTTTAAAGAGTATAAACCGGAAGTTCAGTTTCTTACTGTTCCAGGTTATACAACGGTAGAATATGCTTTTATTATTGAGGGTAAAGGCAATGTAGAATTTAGCTACGAATCGCGCAAAGCGAGGAATGTAAAGCAAAGTATTAAATTGTAAGATAAGTATTTTAATACTATTGAAGAATAGGGGTTTGACTGTAAAAGTTAGACCCTTTTTCTTTGAGCTCCTTTGTGCGAACTTTGCGTTACTTAGTGGTTAAATATCTTTTACCACAAAGGCATACGAAGGTTTACACTAAGGATCACAAAGTAATATAAATTGTCTTTTATTTAGTCCGTTTCTTTTTTTTTTTCAATTATAGTTCTCTCTTCCGATGTTTTAATACTTACAGCTCTTGAAATACTATTCTTTCCAAAGCGTAATCGTATGGTGTCCATTGCCTGATACAGCTCAATGTGTTCCGGAATATCATCAAATAAGTTGAGTTGCTGTTTCCCTTGAATCAATTGTCCGATTCTTACTCCAATTAGCCGGATTAGTCTACCGTGTTGGTAAAGTTTGTCGAAAAGTTCCGTAGCTGTTTTGATTACGATGTGGTCAAGTGAAGTGTATGGAATACTTTGTTGCATATTATATGTTTCGAAATTTGAATAACGGATTTTTATACTAATAACACCACTTAGTTTTTGCTGTTTGCGTAATTGAAACATCAGATGACCTACCATTCCAATAATGATATTGTGCATTTTTTTCACATCGCTACTGTCTTCTTCAAACGTACGTTCGCTGCTGATACTTTTTTGCTCGTAATAGCTCCGTACAGGACGATTATCAATACCGTTGGCCTTCTTCCAAATTATAAGACCGTTTTTGCCTAAAATATGTTCAATCATTTCGGGAGATGAGCTACGGAGGCTTTTAATATCAGATATTCCCTTAGAATAAAGTCGTTGAAAAGTCTGCTCTCCGATCATAGGTATTTTCCGTATAGAAAGAGGTGATAGAAAAGATTCTACTCGGTTAAAAGGGATGTATAGCTCGCCATTAGGTTTGGATTCTCCCGTTGCTATTTTAGCTACGGTTTTGTTTATTGAAAGTCCAAAAGAAATTGGTAATCCGCTTTCTTTTATAATTCGCTGACGTAGTTCTTGCGCCCATTTAAAACTGCCAAAGAAGCGATCCATTCCACTAATATCAAGGTAGTGTTCATCGATACTTGCTTTCTCGTAAATAGGAGCGCTGTCGGCAATAATATCGCTTACCAAACGAGAATATTTACTATAGAGTTCCATATTGCCCCGAACTACAATAGCTTCTTTACATAATCGGCGAGCTAGTTTTATAGGCATAGCGGAATGTATACCAAATTTTCGGGCTTCATAGCTGCAACTAGCCACCACACCACGACCTGAAGAACCGCCAATGAGTACGGGTAAACCAATCAGATTGCTGTTTATCAGGCGCTCAACCGAAACGAAAAAAGAGTCTAAGTCGAAATGGGCAATACTCCTGTATTTTCTACTGTCAAACATAAATTTGCTTTCTTTCAGAATTTAATGTATTTTTGATTAAAATATAATCAAAATAGCGATTACAATATAATCAATTTAAAAAAGAAGGGCAAGAAATATTTCAATTTTGTGATTCGATATTTTTTACCACAAAGGAAACAGCAAGGAATTTCACAAAGACTCACAAAGGAAAATAAATAAAAGAAAGGAAGCTGAAATATGCTTTGTGTGACTCTTGTGCAGTACTTCGTGCGACTCTTCGTGCTTAGACATTGTTTTATCATAAAGGGCATTTAAAGGAAATTACAAAGGAAAATTAGGGAAATCGATTAAAAACAAAAAAGATGTCAATATTTAGTCAGAATATAAAAATGCTTCGTAAGCGTAAGCAATTTACACAAGATGAAGTAGCGCAGAGTTTAACAATGAAGCGCTCTACTCTGAGTGGTTATGAAAATGAAGTAGCACATCCCAATATGCAGGTTTTGGTGGCTTTTTCAGATTATTTTAATGTGTCGATAGATACTTTGATTAAGGTAGAATTAAGCAAGCTAACTGAAAGTCAAATAAACCAATTAGAACGTGGCTACGATGTATTCATAAAAGGGAGTAAGTTACGAGTACTTACAACTACTGTTGGTGATGATAATGAAGAGAATATAGAGTTGGTAGCCGAGAAAGCAAAAGCAGGATACACTAGTGGCTTTGCCGATCCGGAATATATTAAAGTATTGCCCACTTTTCGTCTACCGTTTTTATCGAAGCAAAAGAAATATAGAACCTTTCAAATTAGTGGCGATTCTATGTTACCAATTCCCGATGGTGCCTATGTTACAGGAGAGTATGTGCAAAACTGGAATACCATTAAAGACAAAGGTGCTTACATTATTTTAACTCTCGATGATGGTATTGTTTTTAAGGTGATTGAAAATAAGATCAAAAAAGAAAATAAGTTCCGATTGCATTCGCTAAACAGTATTTACGAACCATATGACTTGCTTGTTACCGAAATCAGGGAGGTTTGGCGTTTTGTAAATTATATTAGTTCCGAGATACCTGAAGCTAATGAAATGCGACAAGATATTGTACAGAGTATAGATTCGCTTAGGCGTGAAGTAAAACAAATGCAAATCAAACTGAATTTGTAGGTTATAGAAAGAAAGTGTAACTTTAAATCAGTTATTTGGTACTATTATTGGTGTTTATCATTTAGTAAAGAAGTTGATTAGTCATGGATATTAAACAGTTGCTTATTCAATATTGGGGATATAGTAATTTCCGACCGAAACAGGAGGAGATTATCCAAAATGTATTGGATGGAAAGGATACTCTGGCTTTACTTCCTACAGGTGGAGGAAAATCGATGACTTACCAAATTCCTGCTTTGAAAATGGACGGCTTATGCTTAGTAATAACACCTCTTATTGCTTTGATGAAAGACCAGATAAGGAGCTTGAAAAAACGAAAAATAGAAGCTGTTGTTATTTATTCCGGAATGAATGCTCATCAAATTGATGTGGCTTGGAATCAGTGTACACACGGGGATGCAAAATTCTTATATCTCTCGCCGGAACGACTTGCGAGTCCGCATTTTATAAATCGTATTCCTCAACTAAAAATTAATTTAATTGCCGTTGATGAAGCGCATTGTATTTCTCAATGGGGTTATGATTTTAGACCTTCTTATTTGAATATAAGTAATTTACGTACATATTTACCCAATGTTCCAATATTAGCCTTAACGGCTACTGCAACTTTTGATGTTGTTCAAGATATACAGGAAAAGTTACAATTTAGAAAGCAAAATGTAATCAGAGAATCTTTCAACAGATCTAATTTGGTGTATTTTGTTTCTTTTGAAGAGAATAAAATGGGTACTCTTTTGCGGATGATAAATAAACAAAAGGGTAGTGGAATAGTTTATGTCAGAAGTCGACGTAAAACGGCTGAGATTGCTACTTTTCTGGTTAAGAATAGTATTAGTGCCACTCACTATCATGCGGGCTTAAATAGCTCCGAGCGGGATAGGCGACAAGCTGACTGGATGCAGGGCGAAATAAGAATTATGGTAGCTACTAATGCTTTTGGAATGGGTATTGATAAACCCAATGTGCGTTTTGTTGTGCATATGGATTTACCCGATAATCTTGAATCTTATTTTCAAGAAGCAGGTCGTGCAGGTCGTGATCAGCAAAAAGCCTTTGCTGTACTTCTTTGGGAAAAAGCAGATATTTCCGATTTAAAAAAGAATTTTGAATTGAGCTATCCTCCAATAGAGGCTATTAAAAATACTTATCAGGCATTGGGTAATTATTACCGTCTTGCCGTAGGCTCAGGGAAAGGAGAACAATTTGATTTCGATTTGTCCGATTTTTCTCGAAACTATAATTTTCAACCGAAGGTGACATATAATGCATTAAAATTTTTGGAAAGGCAAGCGTATATAACGTTAAATGAAGGTATTCATTCGCCTACTAAAATTCAGTTTCGTTTAAATGGTAACGATTTATATAAATTTCAGGTAGCCAATGGTCGATACGATATTTTTATCAAATTTTTATTGCGTACTTATAGTGGGCTTTTTGATAGTCCGGTTCGTATTAGTCTTTTGCAGATAGCTAAAGCTTTTAAATCGGAGGCTAAGCAGATTCATTTAATTTTAGAATCCTTACATAAATTGGAGGTGATTAATTATTATCCTGAGAAAACGAAACCGCAAATTACATATCTCACAGAGCGTTTGCCTTTGAGTGATTTGAGGATTTCGCCGGAAATATATAAAAATAGGCGAGCAGTTGCAAAGAATAGAGTAAAGACGGTTATTGATTATACAACGACTACCAATAAATGTCGGAATCAGTTATTGTTAGCATATTTTGGCGAAGACATTGGTACTCGTTGTGGTAAATGTGATGTTTGTTTGCGAAGAAATAATGCAGCATTGAGTGAGCTGGAGTTTGATAATGCTGTTGAGATTATCAAGCCTATATTATCTGTAAGAAATTTAACTTTAGATGAGCTAATATTTGAAACTTCCGGAGAAGATATAGAAAATTTGTTAGCAGCAGTTTCTTGGTTACGTGATAATAATAAAATACGAGAAGACAGTCAGCATCGTTTGTATTGGAATCAGGCAAAGGATTAGTTGATTTTAGAAAAGATTACTAAACCAGTCGATAAGAGCAATCCCCTTCTTTGAAGCAATAATATAGATGATAAGAAGTTGTTCTATTGTAAATAGTACAATGATAACATTTTTTAAACTCCAAGCTTTGTTGTTTGGTGTTTCCATTTATAATTTATGTTTTTCAAGACCTTGTACGGTAAAAATATAGAAAGGTTCCCTTAAAAAAAGCCCTATTCCGAGAGCTCTCGGAATTAGGGCTTTTTTTATTTCTTTAGCGTAAATTATTTTACGCTACCAGCTAGTTCGTTGCCTGGCTTAAATTTAATTACTTTTTTAGCAGCAATTTTGATTTCGGCACCTGTTTGAGGATTTCTACCTTTTCTGGCTGATCTGGTTGCTACAGAAAAAGAACCAAATCCAACTAATGCAACACGACCGCCATCTTTAAGGGCTCCCGTAGTTGATTTTATAAATGCGTCTAATGCTTTTTTAGCATCAGCTTTAGTCAAGCCAGATTCGCTAGCCATGGCTTCAATTAATTCAGCTTTGTTCATTTTTAAAAGATTTTAATTAACACATTTGATTTTCACTATTGCAAATATAACGGATAATGTAAGAAAAACAAGTGTTTCAGCAAAAAAGAGGCTATTTTGTTAATAAAGCCTTAAAAAAGTTGAAAACTCTACGAAATATAGGCTAGATAAGGGTTTTAAAGCTGCAAGCTGGAGTTAAATTAAATCCACGAAGAAAATTAACAACAGACATCCTTTTTTTACCTTCGAGCTGAATCTCATCGAGAGAAATTATACCATTAGCAGTTATAATATGAAAGTAAGTCTTGGAATCGGTGAAAATTGTTCCCGGCTTTGATTCTGGGTATTCCCTTTCTATAATTTCTGCATTAAATATTTTCAGATAATAGTTCTTTTGATTCTTTTCGGTTTGTAAATAACTATAGGCTGCCGGATATGGACTTAAGCCTCTAATTTTGTTTAAAATGACTGTACTATCGAGATTCCAATTTAATTCACAATCTTGTTTGTATATTTTAGGTGCTGGTTTCAAAGAGGCTGGTGAAACTATTAATTGGCTTTGAGGAATAACTGATACTGTGCCCGATTCAACTGCTTTTAAAGTTTCAATAATAACATCTGCTCCTAAAAACATAAGTTTGTCGTGTAAGCTTCCTGCATTATCGGTGGAGCTTATAGTGCATTTTTCTTGCATTATAATCTTGCCTGTATCAATTTCTTTATCTAAAAAGAAAGTTGTTACGCCTGTTTCTGTTTCTCCATTTATTAAAACATGGTTAATAGGCGCTGCACCTCTATATTGAGGTAGGAGTGATGCATGTAAATTGAAGGTTCCTTGTGGAGGCATATTCCAAACAACTTCAGGGAGCATTCTAAAGGCAACTACAATTTGAATATCTGCCTTAAGATTACGGAGTTCTTCAATAAATTCGGGATTCTTCAGATTAGTAGGTTGTAAGAGTGTTAAGTTCTGAGTTAAAGCATATTCTTTTACAGCTGACATTCTGATTTTCTTTCCTCTACCAGCAACTTTATCCGGGGCGGTTATTACACCTACCACTTTATAGTTGTTTTCAACTAACTTTTGCAAAGCTGTTACTGCAAATTCGGGAGTTCCCATAAATACTATTCGCATACTCATTTATTTACTTTCAAAGGTATAAATTATTTCAAAAAAAAAATACCTGAATTTAAATTCAGGTATTTTTTTAAAAGTTTTGCAATAGCTTATTTTAATTTGGCTTTTAGCAGGGCTATATATTTTTCGGCTTCACGTCCTTGAGTACTATTAGGAAAATCGGTTTTTACTCGTTTTTGTAGTTGGAGTGCTTTATTGTAGTCTTCTTGTAGTTCGTATGCCCAAGCGGCTTTTTGAATAAAAACAGGAGCCGTGAAAGCATTATCTTCTTTATTTGCAGCATCAATATAGTAACCGGCAGCTTTCCCGGTTTCGCCTAATTCCATATACGCATCGCCAATAGCACCCAAAGCCATTGGAGCTAATACTTGATCGTCGGAGCTGAATTTTCCCAAATAGTCAATAGCATTTTCGTATTGACCAAGACGTAGATAGCAAACACCGGCATAATAATTAGCTAAGTTGGCCGATTTGCTTATACCGTACTCATCTATAATATCTAAAAAGCCATAGTAATTTCCATCACCATTTAAAGCCATTTGTAAGCTGTCCATACCGAAGTATTTTTCAGCCATCCACATTTGTTCGGCAGCTTCTTTTTCTATTGGTTCAAGATAATATTTTTGAAATGAGAAATAACCCAAAACGATAATAATGATAACAGCAATTCCTGTTAAAATACTTTTTTGATATTTCTCAATAATCACCTCAGTTTTTGTTAAAGCCTCTTCAACTGCTTCAAGTCTTTCTTCTGTAACATCTTTGGTATTCTTATTCTTAACCATTTTAGTTCAATTTTTAGTCTGCAAAAGTAAATCTTTTTCGCAATTTTCCCATAATTTGACTTGAATTTATGTCAAAGTTTTAAACAAATACTTATATGGACACAAAAGCCTGAAAACACATTTTGTTTCAGGCTTTTATTTTAATCTGTTCAAAATTTTTATAATGGAATATTTCCATGCTTTTTGGCAGGATTGCTTTTTGCTTTGTTCTGTGTCATTTCTAAAGCTTGAATAATCTTCCTACGGGTATCCTTCGGATAAATAATCTCATCTATATATCCCATTTGAGCTGCTTTATACGGACTTGCAAAATTGTTTTTGTAGTCTTCAACAGCTTCAGCGATAAATTCTGGATCACCTAATTTAGCACGATGAATAATATTAACCGCACCAGCGGATCCCATTACTGCAATTTCTGCTGTTGGATAAGCAAAGTTAATATCGGTACCAATATGCTTGCTCGACATCACATCGTAAGCTCCACCATAGGCTTTGCGTGTAATAAGTGTGATCTTGGGAACGGTGGCTTCAGCAAATGCATAAAGTAATTTAGCACCGTGTTTAATAATGCCACCAAATTCTTGCGCTGTACCGGGCAAGAAACCGGGAACATCTTCAAGAGTAACCAAAGGGATGTTAAAAGCATCGCAGAAACGTACAAAACGAGCCGCTTTTGTAGAAGCATCAATGTCTAGAACACCAGCTAAAAATGCGGGCTGATTAGCCACAATACCAATAGGCTTTCCTGCCATACGCGCAAAACCAATAATCATATTCTGTGCATAATGTGGCATAATCTCAAAGAAATGCTTATCGTCGATAACAGAAAGAATTAATTCTTTCATGTCGTAAGGCTTGTTAGGATCGGCAGGAATAAGATCGTTTAGTTTTTTGTCTTCACGATTAACATCATCCGTACTGGTTTTTACTGGAGGATCTTCCATATTATTCGATGGTAAGAAGCTCATCAACTCGCGAAGCATCATCATGGCTTGTTCATCATCATCAGCCGTTAGATGTGCTACTCCACTTTTGGCATTATGCGTCATCGCTCCACCCAATTCTTCTTTCGTAACTTCTTCGTGAGTAACCGTTTTGATTACATCTGGTCCAGTCACAAACATATAACTGCTTTCTTTTACCATCATAATAAAATCGGTAATGGCAGGAGAGTAGACCGCGCCACCGGCACAAGGTCCAAGTACAGCTGAGATTTGAGGAATAACCCCCGAACTCATTACATTGCGGTAAAAAATGTCGGCATAACCTGCCAAGCTTTCAACGCCTTCCTGAATACGAGCTCCACCCGAATCGTTAAGACCAATAACAGGAGCCCCCATTTTCATAGCCAAATCCATTACTTTAATAATTTTATCGGCATTGGCTCTACTTAAAGATCCACCGAAAACGGTAAAGTCTTGAGCAAAGACATACATCAAACGACCATCGATTTTACCATAGCCGCTAACCACACCATCGCCAAGGAATTTGCTTTTATCCATTCCAAAATCTGTGGTTCTGTGGGTAACAAATTTATCGAGTTCGACAAAAGTACCCGGATCGAGTAAAAGCTCAATTCTTTCACGAGCGGTTTTTCTACCAGCGGCATGCTGTTTGTCTATACGTGCTTGACCACCACCTAATTCGGCAGTTTTATTCTTTTCTTCAAATAGATTGTGTTTTTCTTCTATAGTAGACATATCTAAAATGTGTTTTATTCAACAATAACAAGAGGTTGGTTACCATTTATGGCATCACCTTCTTTAACTAAAATATCCACGATTGTGCGATCGGTTTTCACCTTGTATTCGCTTTGCATTTTCATGGCTTCAACAATAATAACAGTTGTTCCTTCTTTAACTTCATCGCCAACATTAACAAGAATTTTGACTATTTTTCCAGGCATTGGACTGGAAATGGAATTTCCTCCATCATCATCGTCGGAAGCACCTCTACTCATTAAGTATTTAGTTTCGGCATCAATAATTTCAATATCGAAAGACTCATTATGTGTATGTACTTCGTATTGTTTTGCATTTGTTTTTTGTAGAAGTTCGAGATTGTGTGAGATACCATCTTTTAGTATGCTGTAAACTCCATTTTCAACTTCCAGCATATCCAAGGTGTATAAATTATCATCAACCTTAACCTTTACAATATTGTTGTTGCGACCTATTAATTCTAAAGTTGCAATACGTTCTCCAATTTTAATATCTAATGTTTTATTCATTGGTAAAGATTGATTTATAAGCGTGTAACATTTTTTTTACGTCCAAAACTTTTCCACGGATTATTGCCGTTTTCGGTAGTGGAATGTAGGTTTGTTTCCTCTAATTTATCCAAATAATTGACAAAGGCAGTAGCCATAGCTAATTCTTCGCATTCTATTGTGCTTGCCTTAGGTGTAAATAAGAAATCTTCATTTTCCTGAATAAAATGCGTATTGTATTTTCCTTCTACAAATGCTGGTGTATTCATTATGCGCTCCAAGAATTGAATAGAAGTTTTGATACCTGTAATTTTGTAATTGTATAAAGCGCTTTTCATTCGGTCAATGGCATCTTGACGTGTTTCGCCCCAGACTATTAATTTAGAAATCATTGGATCATAAAATATTGGAATCTCATAACCGCTGTATACGTATCCATCGTGACGAATTCCCAGTCCTAATGGTTCGTTAAAATGCTTTATTACACCCGGACTTGGCATAAAATTATTTTCAGCGTCCTCAGCATAAATACGACACTCAATAGCGTGTCCGCTTTGCGAAAGATCTTCTTGTTTAAAACTTAGTTTTAGTCCGTTCGAGATATTTATTTGTTGCTTAACCAAATCTATGCCCACCACACTTTCGGTTATGGGATGTTCAACTTGCAAGCGTGTATTCATCTCTAAGAAATAATAGTTTAAATCATCTCCCATAATAAATTCAATAGTTCCGGCACCGGAATAATTCACCGCTTTAGCTGCCATAACAGCATGTCTTCCCATTTCTGCACGAACTTTGGGAGTCATAAGTGGGGATGGTGTTTCTTCTACTACTTTTTGATGACGACGCTGTACAGAGCATTCGCGCTCGAAAAGATGTACTGCATTGCCATGTTTATCGGCTAAAATTTGAAATTCGATATGGTGAGGAGAATCGATATATTTCTCAATATAAACAGCGTCGTTACCAAAAGCATTTAAAGCTTCTGAACGAGCTCCACGGATTGCATTTAGTATTTCTGCCTCATCTTTTACTAAACGCATTCCTTTTCCTCCACCACCGGCAGAGGCTTTAATCATTACAGGAAGTCCAATTTCGTGAATAGTCTGAATGGCTTTGTCCTCATCAAGAATAGGCTCTGTAGTTCCTGGAACGACAGGGACACCTGCTGCAATCATATTTTTACGTGCGGTGATTTTATCACCCATTGTATTGATGGCATATGAATCAGGACCAATAAATTCAATCCCTTCTTTTTTACATCGGTCAGAGAATTCTGCATTTTCCGATAAAAAACCATAACCGGGATGAATAGCATCAGCACCAGATTTTTTGGCTGCATCAATAATTTTATCAATAACCAAATAACTTTCGTTAGATGGTGAGGGTCCAATGTGGTAAGCCTCATCGGCATAGCGTACGTGCATTGAGCTTCGGTCGGCATCTGAATAAACGGCTACCGATTTAATTCCCATTTCACGGCAGCTACGCATTACACGAATGGCAATCTCTCCTCGATTGGCAATAAGTATTTTTTGAATCATAAACTTCTTAATTTTATGTTTTCGTTTTTATATATCAAGTAATTGGGACAACCTTCTGATTGCCAATTAGATCAATAGTTTTAGGCCTTATTTTCAGCTGGTAAATATATAGATTATTTTAAAATAGGATTATTATTTAAATATTTTTAGAAATTTTCAGAAAATAGTCTAAAAGCATTTTTTAGTCTGTTTTTCAAAAGTGTAGTTCTAAATTAATGGTTGTCATAATGTTTGGGAAAGTATAGTTTTGGTCTCAGTGTTTTTGCTACTAGGTTTTAATTGTTTTCTTCAAGTTTATTTATTTTGTTTATTATTTATGAGATTATCTTTTTCCATACTCATTGAAGAGAGAAATTTATCATTTTTAATTATTACTGGCGAAGTATGTTTTTTCATTCTGTGTTTTTTTAATTTAAAGATGTTGATTAAGCTTAATATCAAAAATAGAAATAAAATGTTGTTTTTTCGCGTGAATAGAATTTTTACTTTTGCGCAACAAATTAAAGACTTTGAAAACTCCTGATATATTTCAAACTATAAAAACAAGTCCGCTTTTTCTTGAACTTTCTCAAGCTCTGGAAAAACAGGAAAACACGCATTTGTCGGGTTTGTACACCTCGGCAACATCTTTATATGCCTCCGCTTTGTTTGTGGAATCAGGTCAATCGATGCTTTTTATTCTTCCTGATAAGGAGCAGGCAGCCTATGCTTATAACGATTTAGAGAACCTGTTAAGTGATGCGGGCCTTCCGGCCGATAAGAAAAATGTTTTATTTTTTCCTGCCAGTTACAAAAGACCTTACGATCTTGAGCATACCGATAATGCCAATGTGCTTACGCGTGCAGAAGTTTTTCTACGACTCGCAAACTCCTCGAAGCGTTTTATTTTGGTTTCATTTCCTGAAGCTCTGGCCGAAAAAGTGAGTGATAAAAAACATCTGAAAAGCAAGACCTTTCAATTTAGAGTTGGGCGAGAATATGAAATAGATAATTTAATTGAAGAGCTAGTTTCTTATAAATTTAATCGTGTTGATTTTGTAGTGGAGCCAGGCGAATTTGCTCTGCGTGGAGGCTTGATTGATATCTATGCCTATTCCAATGAGCTTCCTTACCGATTAGAGTTTTTTGGTGATGAATTGGAATCTATTCGTGAGTTTGATCCCGAATCACAATTGAGTAAACGGAAGCACAGCAGTATTAAGTTAATGCCCAATGTATTGGATTACGACTTGATAGAAACTCGTGCTGCTATTTTTGATTTATTTCCCAAATCAACTAGTATTTGGTTGGAGAAAAAGGAATTGCTAGCCGATAGTTTTGCCGACAGCTTCAAAAAAGCAGAACAGAATTATCAGACGATAGATAGTCCTATAAAGCACCTTAAACCTGAAGAACTTTATCTTGATAAGTCGGGTTTCTTAGCTAAGCTGGAGCGCTTTACAGTTTTTCAACTGGGTTCAACTACGCATAAAATTTCTGCTCCTGAAATAAATTTTGAGATTGAGCCACAGCCCCATTTTAATAAGCAGTTTGACCTTTTAGCAGAGAACCTCAAGGAGTATAAACAAAAAGGGTATCAGAATTTGATACTGGCTGAGTCTGAAAAGCAATTGAAGCGATTGCAGCAGATTTTTACCGATTCGGGATTATGTCCTGAAAATACGGAGGTGAAATTATTTGAAGGTCTGCATATTTCATTGCAAAATGGTTTTATCGATCATCAGTTAAAAGTCGTTTGCTATACCGATCATCAAATTTTTGACCGTTATCGTAGGTTTAAAATTCGCGAACGCTTTGGTGGCAAAGAAGCTTTTACACTTAAAGAAATATACAATCTACAGAAAGGTGATTTTGTTACTCATGTAGATCACGGTATTGGTCGTTATGATGGTTTGCAAAAGATTGTAAACGATGGAAAAGAGCAGGAAGTTATCCGCTTAATTTATGCCAATGAAGACTTGCTTTATGTGAATATTCATTCTTTGCATAGGATATCAAAATACAGTGGAAAAGACGGAACTACGCCAAAAATAAATAAGATTGGATCGCCTGCTTGGAATAAGCTTAAAGCTAAAACCAAATCACGGGTAAAAGATATTGCCAAAGATTTAATCAAGTTGTATGCCGAGCGGAAAACCAAAGCTGGCTATGAGTTTACGCCCGATACCTATTTGCAAACAGAGCTTGAGGCTTCTTTTATTTATGAGGATACGCCCGATCAGTTGAAAGCAACAAATGATGTAAAAGCGGATATGGAAAAACTGCATCCTATGGATCGTTTGGTTTGTGGTGATGTTGGCTTTGGGAAAACAGAAATTGCTATTCGTGCTGCTTTTAAAGCGGTAGCCGACAGCAAGCAAGTCGCTATTTTAGTTCCAACAACCATCTTGGCTTATCAGCATTTTAAAACCTTTTCGGAGCGTTTGGCAGATTTCCCTGCACGTGTAGAATATATCAGTCGCTTCCGCTCTACAAAAGATGTAAATATCATTTTAAACGATTTGAAAGAGGGTAAAGTTGATATTCTGATAGGTACTCATAAACTGGTAAGCAAAGATGTTACGTTTAAGGATTTAGGTCTTTTGATTGTAGATGAGGAGCAGAAATTTGGTGTAGCTATTAAAGAAAAATTGAAGCAATTTAAAGTGAATGTGGATACTTTGATGCTCTCGGCAACACCAATTCCCAGGACTTTGCAGTTCTCATTAATGGGAGCCAGAGACTTATCCATTATCAATACACCTCCACCAAACCGCCAACCTGTTTTAACGGAGTTAACTTCTTTTAATGAGGAATTGATTCGTGATGTGATTATGTATGAAGTCTCACGACGTGGACAAGTATTTTTTGTGCATAATCGTGTGCAGAATATTCAGGAAGTTGCAGGTCTTCTTCAGCGCTATGTTCCCGATGTCAAAATTGGAATTGCTCACGGTCAGATGGAAGGCAGGAAGCTGGAAAAAGTGATGATGGGCTTTATGGAAGGCGATTATGATGTGCTTTTAGCAACAAAAATTGTTGAATCGGGTTTAGATATTTCCAATGTAAATACCATTATCATTAATGAAGCGCATCATTATGGCTTAAGCGAGTTGCATCAGCTTAGGGGCAGGGTAGGGCGCTCCAATAAAAAAGCTTTCTGCTATCTTTTGGCTCCACCATTAATTGCTTTAACTGATGATGCAAGAAAGCGTTTGCAAGCTATTGAGGAGTTCTCGAGTTTAGGAAGTGGTTTTAATATCGCTATGCGCGATTTGGATATTCGTGGTGCTGGAAATATTTTAGGTGGCGAACAAAGTGGGTTTATCTCTGATATTGGTTTTGAGATGTATCACAAAATTTTGGATGAAGCCTTGCAGGAATTAAAAGAAACCGAGTATAAAGAGCTCTATAAAGATGAAAAACCACGCGATTTTGTAAGTGAGTGTAAGCTGGAAACCGATTTAGAAATTCTTATTCCTGACGATTATATTGAGCAAGTGGCAGAGCGACTCAGTCTGTACAAAGAAATGACACAGATAAAAGAGGAAGAAGCACTTCAGTTTTATGCTATTGGTTTGGAAGACCGTTTTGGAAAATTACCAAAAGCTGTTTTAGAGCTTATTGATTCTGTTCGCTTGCGCTGGATTGGAAAATCTTTAGCAATGGAAAGTATCCGTTTGAAAGGTAATAATATGTATGCCTTTTTTGTAAGTAATCAGGAAAGTAAGTTTTATTCTTCGCCTTTATTTGCACAAGTGCTAGGGCATATTCAAAGCCATCCGGGATGTTGTGTATTGCGCGAAAAGAATCAAAAACTTAGTCTGCGTTTTTCTGATATTTATTCGGTAAAACAGGCTTTGGAAAAACTTCAAGGTTTGAAAGAGGCTTTGGAGATGTAGTTTTTTATCGTTGATTGTAATAATGACTTTGTGTCTCTGTGATTTAGTGGTGAAATAAAAAAAACCACGGAGGCACTAAGACACAAAGAGATCATAAAAAACAGCTTATTTGATTTGACTCAGAAACCTCAAATATTTCTCTTCCTCCAAATTCCAATTAAGCTCTTTTTGGGCTTTTATCAAGTTTTCTTTCCACTCTGTGATAAAAGCAGGGTTTTTAATTACTGCATTGATTTTATCTGCAATGCATTGTGGTCTGATATTTCTAACCCGACCACCAATTTTGTAAGTCTCAATAATATTTAAGAGTTCGGGTAAGCGAGAAACAAGGATTGGTGTATTGGAATGAATATAATCGAAAACCTTATTTGGTAAGCTGTAGCGATAATTTAGATTTGTGTCTTTATCTAAGCTCAGTCCTAAATTGGCAATAAATGTATATTGCATTAATTCTTGATATGGAAGTTTATCAATAATATGAACTTTATCTTCCAGTTTGAATTCAATTCTTTTGCGCTTTAAATTCTCAAAAACATCGCCTCCGCCAATGATTAGGAGTTTGGCTCCGAAAACATATTTCATTGCTTCAAGAGCTTCTTCGGCACCTCTGTGCATATTGATGCCTGCACCTTGAAAAATAATAAGGAAATCGTCTTTTTGGAATCCCAAATCCTCTTTGGTAACTTTTGTATCTAACTTAATTGGGAGTGGAATATTCCGAATGACTTGTATTTCTTTTCCGTATTTCTCTTTATAAATATCTGCAATAGATTTATTTACCGTAATTATATTTTGGAGTTTAGGAAAGAGAAAGCTTTCCAGTTTTGTCCAAATCCATTTGACTATCGGTCTTCCAATCAGTTCGGGGAGCTCGGTAAACAATTCGTGCGAATCGTAGATTAGCTTCTGATGTTTTAGTCTTGAAACTAGGTAATTGGGAAGCAAGGTATCTAAATCGTTAGAAAATAAAACATCGGCTTTGCTAAAAAGTAAAAGGAAGAATAAGCGTAGATTGTATTCCGCATAAAAAAAAGGTCCTTTTTTAAAAAACAACTGCATTCTTTTGCACGAATATGGTCTTGGTAATAATTTCGGACTATTTTTATATTGTCTTCCAATAAGCTTAACTTCGTATCCTGCTTTTTGTAAGGTAAGGCACGTGCGATGCACCCTTTGATCGGATACTAATTCATTGGTAACACTTACGAGAATCTTCTTAGACATCTTTGGCTGCTTGTATAAGCAAATCTAATAATTTTGAGCTTGACTCACCCAAATATCTGATAGAGAAAGTGATTAAATAAATCGGGCTTGAGAGCAATGGTTAGCGCAAAGCCATAAATGCCTCCCCAAAAGTGTGCATCGTGACCGATATTGTCATTCCCTTTTTTATCCATATAAGCAGAATACACTAAATAAAGGATTCCGAAGATAATGGCTGGAATGCCTATGGGAATAAAGAAAAGGTAGATTTTATTCATAGGATCAAAAACGATACTGGAAAATACGATAGCCGAAACGGCACCTGAAGCACCTACTGAATTATAGTAAATATTGTCTTTGTGCTTTCCAAAAGCTGGAGCAGCAGAAATAAAAAGTCCGCCAAAATATAGTAGTAGAAAGTAAAAGATGTCTTTTCCTTGAAAAACAAGTTCGAAATAAGATGATACTAAGGTTCCAAAAGAATAAAGTACAAACATATTAACTCCTAAATGAACCCAATCGGCATGAATAAATCCATAGCTGAATAAACGCCAAAGCTCTTTCTGGTGAGCTGTTCGGTAAGGACTAAACTTTAGTTTGTTGAAAATATCCGGTCGGTTAAAAGCAATTACAGAAATAATCACTGTAAGTAAAAGTAGAATTATAGTCATAGCGCAAATCTACAGAAAAATAAGAGATTGTTAGATTTTGTTAAACCAATTTTCAACATCATTTTTGTCTGGTAGAAATGCTTATTTTTGCAGGCAAAATTTAATATTTCCGGTATGCTTAAAAAAATTGGATATAGCCTTTTAGTCGTTTTACTTATTATTTTCTTGGGCTATATTGTATTTAAGTATTTTCCGGGATTTAAAATGCCTTACTTATTTACCACCTTTTTGATTGCTCTTCATTTTTATGTGTGGACAGCTATTAAGACGAAGCTTAAAAAGCTTTCATTTATCTTTCGTTTATTGCTTGGGTTTGTGTTTTGGTTGCCTGTTATGCTTTTGTTTGTTGGTGGTTTAGCCTTAATTTTTGAGCCTTTGGAATCTTGGCCTCCTTTTTTAAGAATATATTTTATTGGTGTTATTTTTACATTTATTGTCTCTCTTATACTTCCTGTGATATTTATTTTCTTTGCCGATGTCATTAGACTTTTCCAAGCCTCTAAATTATTTTTCAGCAGCAAAAAAAGACGTAAGGAGAAAAATGCAATAACACGAAAGAAATTCTTAGTGAATACAGGATTGGCAATGGGTGGAGTAGTTCTTGGAAGTATGGGATTTGGGATGTTGCATGGCAATTATGATTTTAAAACTTTTAGCGAAAAGCTAAAGATTAAAAACTTACCAAATGATTTGAGTGGGTTTAGAATTGTACAAATTTCCGATTTCCATTTGGGAACTTGGGCTAATAAAGAGCCTTTAATTAGAGCCATTGATCAAATTAATGCCTTAAAGCCTGATGTTATTTTTTTTACCGGTGATTTGGTGAATAGTATTACCGAAGAAGCTTATCCTTTTTTTGAAGAGCTGCAGGAGATGAAAGCAAAATACGGTGTTTATTGTATTCTTGGGAATCATGATTACGGAAAATACCATCATTGGGATAGTATTGAAGAAGAGAAGGAAAATTTTGAACATCTGTTGGCGTTTTATAATAGTTTAGATTGGAAATTATTAAGAAACGAAAATATTACTCTTCACATAAAAAATGCAGACTTATTAATAGCAGGTGTCGAAAACTGGAGTATCAATCCGCGTTTTCCTCGTTTTGGTGATTTAGATAAGGCTTTAACCGGAATTCCTGATTCCGCTATAAAGTTATTGCTGACTCACGATCCAACACATTGGGAAGCTGAAGTTTTGGAGCATTATCAGCATATTGACTTAACGCTATCCGGGCATACTCATGGTTTTCAGGTTGGCATAGAAACACCTTATTTCCGTTGGAGTCCGGCACAATATCTTTATAAACATTGGGCAGGGCTTTATGTGCAAGATGGGCATTATTTATATGTCAACCGTGGGATTGGAGCAATCGGTTTTCCGGGTAGAGTTGGAATTCGTCCTGAGATTACTTTAATAGAACTTGTTTAGATTCTCACTTCAACGAAACATAAAAATCTTCCGTTAAGATTTTATAGGTCTCAGTATAGCTATTATCGCTATTGCGGATGGTAATAGACTTTTCTTGGACTTTATCCATAACCTGATTGCCAAAGCTTAAAATCAAACGGTTCGCTTCTTTCTCCGGCTTTGGTTTTATCTCGATTTGCTTCTGAAGGTAGAACCCAAAGTTCTTGGCTTCTTCAATAAATAGTTTGCCTTCGGTTAGGGGTAGAATTAGGCATAATTTCCCCTTCTTGCTAATAAAATTCCGACTTGCTAAAAGAAAATCACGGAAACTTAAATTGTCGTTATGGCGCGCCATGTTTCGCTTTTTATCCGCAGATTTTAAATCGTTTTCAAAAAATGGAGGGTTGCTAATGATAAGATCGTATTGTATAGGATTTCCTTGAGCAGCATAGAGCTGATAAGGAATCATCAGTGCTTTTAAGCGATCGCTCCAAGGACTTTCTTTAAAATTGGCGCGTGCTTCCCAAACGGAGGCTTGATGGATGTCGATAGCGGTAATTTGAGCTTTGCACCTTTGAGCAAGAATAAGTGAAATTACTCCTGTTCCGGTTCCTACATCTAAAATTCTCCCATCTATTGGCAAGTCAGAAAGAGTCCCTAATAAAACAGCATCGGTTCCCACTTTCATCGTGCTGTAAAGATGGTGGACAATAAATTGTTTAAATTGAAAATAATCTATCGACATATTATTTATCTTCAATATAAATTTCTAAAAGCCCTTTGGGAAGAGTTAAATGTATCTCTTTTTTATTTCTATCAACTTTGTTGATAAACTGATCGTTGATAGGAATAAGAACTTCTTTTTCCTTATAAAAAGTTTGGAATAAAGCCTGATTTGGGTATTCCAGTATATCTTTAATTTTTCCTATTTTACCAAATATTTCATCTATCAAAAGAAAATCAATAACTTCATGAAAATAGAATTTATTTCCTTTTAATATTGGTAAGCTTGCAAGGGGAAGGTATAAATTTTTATTGGTAAGTGAGGAGGCCGCTTCCACATCTTCTATATCTTCAAAATATACTATGGCCGTATTTTTGGAAGTATGAATTAATATTTCTTTAATAAAAAAAGGGATAAGTTGTTTTTTGATTTCTACAAATACAGCATCTAAGCTGCTGTATTCTTGAGGGTTATCAACATCTAAAAAGATAGATACACCACCTTTATTTCCGTTTGTTCGCGTTATCTTTCCTAAATAATAACAAGCTTCTTTTTCCATATACTTACAAATTTAGCAAAAAAAAGCCGTTCACTTTGAGCGAACGGCTTTAGATATATTCCAAAATGCTTATTCAGCAGTTTTTTCTTTAGTCTCTTCAGCAGCAGGAGCTTCTTTAACTTCTTCAGCAGCTTCTGTAGTTTCAGCTTTAGGAGCAGCAGCTTCTTCTTTTGCAGCTTTCTCTGCTTCTTTTTCTGCAGCAGCGGCAGCAAGAGCAGCAGCTTCTTCAGCGGCTTTTGCTTCAATAGCAGCTAATTCGTCAGCTTTACGTTTATTAAGTACTTCCAAACGTGCTTCGTTCACTTTGGCTTCAGCCTCTAAACGAGTCTTTCTCTCATCGCGTGCTGTACTTGCTAAATCTGATTTTTTAGCATTAATTCTTGATTCTTTGTCTTTTAACCACTCGTTAAATTTAACTTCGGCTTGCTCTTCTGTCAGAGCTCCTTTGGCAACACCTTTTAATAGGTGATTCTTGTACAAAACTCCTTTGTACGAGAGAATGGATCTAACAGTATCTGTTGGTTGAGCTCCTACTTTAATCCAATTTAAAGCTTTGTCGAAATCTAATTCGATAGTAGCTGGGTTTGTAAGTGGATCGTAGGTTCCGATTTTTTCAATACTTCTACCATCACGTGGTGCACGACCATCTGCAATAACGATATGATAAAAAGGTTTTCCTTTTTTACCAAATCGTTGTAATCTAATTTTTGCTGGCATATTTGCTTAATTTTTAATTAATTAAATTTTTCGTTACGAAAACGGCTGCAAATATCGTAATTAATAAATGAAATAGGAAGCTATTTTGAAAATATTTTTTTGAGAATCAGACAGTTTCTAATTCCAGCCGATTAAGTCTTCTAAAACTTTGGGTGTAAGTTCAAAACCGGGTAATTTTGGGAAGCCCTGCCAAACGATAAACCCCTCAGGATTAATGAGTATAACGTGAGGAATTCCCCTGACTTGTAATTGATTTTTTAAATAGCCTTCAGTATCGTAGCCATTAGCATATTCAATTTTTGGTGAACTCATAGATTTAATTTTCTCTTTATTTTCATCACTAAGTCCAATTATTACAAGTTTATCAGCATATTTATGATGCCATTCGTTTAGTTCAGGGATAGCTCTTCGACATGGTCCGCACCAAGTAGCCCAAAAATCGACCAAAATAAATTTTCCATCGGTCTCAGCTGCTTCAATTATCCATCCTTCAATGTTCAGATCAGGAGCTTTTTTACCTATAAAATTTTTTGCGTAGAGCTCTTTTTCCGGATTTTGACTATTTTTTTGAGCATTTAATGTTGAAATGGAAAATCCAATAATTAGGAGAAAAATAATAGATATTTTTTTTAACATAGTTGATAATATTTGTGTTTTGACGCCCAAACATAGTTAAAAATGAACATATATACAGTGTTTTATTTAATATTTTGTAGTTTTTTAACAAGCTATTGATAATTAAAAAATTGGCTGTACTTTTGCCGATTAAATTATTTATGAATATTAATAAATTTATATAGAATGAAACGAGCATGTTCGTTTAACAGTATGTCGGATGGATTTAAATTAGGAATAAGCCTATGAGCTCACATGCGAGTTCCATCTGACCTTTATAAAAAAATATATGCAGATGAAAGTTGGAAAAAATAAAGTCGTTGGTATGACTTATATCCTAAGTAAGGATAATGTTGAAGGTGAGTTGGTTCAGGAAGTAACTAAAGACAAACCTTTTGTTGTTTTGTTTGGTGTTGGAGCTCTTTTACCAAAGTTTGAAGAGAATCTTGAAGGTTTAGCTGTTGGCGATACTTTTAATTTTGCTTTAAGTAGCGAAGAAGGTTATGGTGAGAAAACTCCTGAAGCTATTGTTGATCTTGATAAGAAGATTTTTGAAGTTGAAGGAAAAATTGATGAGGAATTTTTAAAAGTTGGAGTTACTATTCCTATGCAGAACGAACACGGACAGCCATTAAACGGCTTAGTTCTTGAAATTACCGATAATACTGTGAAAATGGATTTTAATCACCCTCTTGCCGGTCAAGGATTATATTTTACGGGTGAAGTTGTAGAGGTTCGCGAAGCCAGTGCCGAGGAAATTGAGCATGGTCATGTTCACGGTGCTGGTGGACATCAGCATTAGTATACAACTAAAAAAATAATGAAAACCGTTTAAAGAAATTTAGGCGGTTTTTTTGTAGGAATTCGGAGTGCGACTTGGAGTTGCGCCCCGATTATTATGTATTGCTCCCTTATCGGATTATTTTTTCAATATCCGCTTTTAAGCTTGCTAAACTATTGTGTATTATTTGCCAGACTTCCTCGGCATCAATGCCAAAATAATTATGAGCAATAATATTTCTAAATCCTTTTATCTTGAACCAATCAATCTGCGATTCTGTTGAACTTTTAAATTCATTAGATAATTTATCGGCCATTTCTCCAATTATGATAAAGTTCATCATTGTAGCATCAAAAGAAATTGAATCCTGAAAAAATTCGTCAGCATCATTAAATTTCTCGATATAAAGAAATATCTTATCGATAGACTCATTAATGCTTAGTAAACAGCCAAAATCCTTATGTGAGGTTTTAGACATATTTGGCTTCTAGTTGGATTTGCTTTTTGAAATATGGTTTTAGATATTTTTCGCGACAAATATCGACAGAACGGTTAAATTTCTCTTCAAGGTCACGTTTTATTAATTGCTTGATTAAATATAAGTCGGCGGTGTCTTTTTTAAATTCAACAATTAGATCAATATCGCTATTCTCATTTTGCTCATTTCTGGCTATAGATCCAAAAACACCTATTCTCTTAAGATGATACTCTTTATAATATCTATCTTTATTTAGGAGGAGGTATGCTAATATGTTGTCTAAATCGCTCATCTGAAAAATAATTATTTCAAAGATATAATTTTTTTAGCTAAAATGCCAATTAAGATTTTGAAGTCGCGCCCCGACTTTATTTTTTTCTTACTATCGCTCAGCCTAATCTCCAGATTAGGTTGGATATTTGAATTTGTCTCTGACAAATAATTGTCTAAAATGTAATACGGTCGGGAGACCGCAATATATTTCAAGCTTAATTAGAAATTAAGCTTAGCTAGGGATAGTTTGAAGAAATTCAAGTGGCTTTTTTTATAAA
>JAGGWH010000038.1 GCA_021157585.1 Bacteroidales bacterium
GGCTTTAAATTTAAAGCTTGTTGATATTGTATTAAAGAAACTTGATAAGCCTTTTCAGAAAACAATTTATCAGCCGAAGCAATTAATTCGCGATAACGTGTATTGGTTCTTCTAATATCTCCCTGCTCTACTATGGTATTGATATCCTCAATTTTATACAAAGGATATTGCTCGTTTGGTTTAAGCCTATTTGCCCTAAGATATGCCTTTCTCGCTTCGGGAAACGACTGTTTTTCAAAATAAATATCACCTTCATCAACAGCCGCCTGATAAGACGCATTTAGCTTATTTTGAGCAGTAAGTAAACTCTTAGCTTCCGCTAATTTATTTTTCGGATAAGCCTCATCCTTTTTTAAGTCAATTACTTTTACATATTGAGTAATGGCTTCTTCCCATACTTTAGCATCAAACAAGCTATCGGCAATATGAAGTTGTTTTTGGTAAACTTTCTCCTCTTCATTTTGAATTGCCAAAATATTATCAATTTCTTTGATTTTTTCTTGTGGATATGCTGCCTTAGGTTTCAAATTCTTAGCTTTATAATAATCAAACAAAGCATCGTTAAGTTTCCCTTGTGCATATTTTGAATCTCCAGCAGCTATCAATAGATTATAGTCTTTATCCCGTTTTACCAAAGCATTTAATGCAAGAATCTGTTCTTTAGGAAATTGCTTTTCGGGAAAAATAGCGGCTGCTTTTTGATAAGAACTTATAGACGAAAAATACTCTTCTGCATTTTTAAAGCTATCTGCTTCTGCTAATAATATTTCGTATTTCTTAAGTTTCTTTTCTTCAGCAATAGCTTGAGCACACTCGTTTTTAAGTTGTCCTACACGTCGTATTGCCGCTTCAACAGTTACAAAATCATAATTAAATCCCCTAAGAGATTCTTGATAAGAAATATTAGCTAAAGGCTTATCAAAAAATGACAGATCAATATTGCAAGTCGGGAATAATTCTACAGAAAGATCGGTAGTAAAAACGGTATTTAAGTCTTCATCATTTGGCAAATGGGAATCAATAGCAAATATTTTATGGATATAGCCTTCTTTCTTAAACTTGAGCAAATAGTTTTTATTTAATTTAAGCTTCAATTTATGCCGTCCGTTAGCCGATACCGTAATTTCTTCTGAAATTCCATTTTCAGTCACTTCAATAAAAGCATCTGCCAATGGAATTCCATTTTCATGTATCTCACATTTTATATCTATATATCCGGTAGCCAGTAATTTATTTATCTTCTGAATTTGTTTTTCAGGATATTCCTCTTCGGGTTTTAAATTTAAGGCTCTGATATACAAATCATAAGCACTTTCATATTTTTGATTATCAAAATACTTATCGGCAGAAGCTATTTTATCAGCATAGTCTGTATTTAACCTATTCAAATCATAGGCTTTACGTTGTTTAGCTTCATCGAGTTTAGCCAACATATTAGAAGGATAAGTTTTCTCAGGCCAAATTTTTAATGCTTCTTCATAAGCCGCTTTAGCCTCATCCAATTCCAAAGCAACATAATGAGCATCAGCTTTTTCAATAGCTAAATCATAAGCATCCTTTACTTCGATAGCCTTTTTTACTAGCATTAATTGTTCCTTCACCTTTTTATCATATGGAAATAATAATTCAGCTTCCTGATAATTTTCCAAAGCATCCTGAAAACGATCTTGTCCTAATCGCTTATCTCCTACTGCAAGCAAATGGTCAAACTTTTCTTGCTTAGCATTTTGTTGCTTCAACAAAAGTTTTAGCTGTGCAATTTCACTCAGCACTTCCGATCTCGAAGGAAACAACTTATTTGCCTCATTTAATTTATCAATAGCTAAAGCATAATCCATCTTTCCCTTTGCTTCATGGGCTTCAGCTAATAAGCGTTTAAAATTACTTTGCTTTATTTTTAAATCATTCCATTCTTTCTCTATTTTGGCAATTTCTATTTTTGGTTGTTCTTCATACTCAATAGTTTTAGCAGCTTCTTTATAAAACAAGATTGCTTTTTCATAATCTTTCTGAGCATAGGCCTTTTGTGCTGCTTCTACTTTTTCTTCAAAAATAATACGCAAATCAAGCTCATCATTTAAAGTTTTAATAATCGCTTCTATCTTCTTTTTTGGATAATCAGCATTGGAATCTAACTGCAAGGCTAACTGGTAAGTAGTTTTTGCATTATAAAAATCATGCTTGGCAAAATAGCTATCTGCTTTAGCAATTAAATCATCATAAGAAGGAGAATTCTGTGCCTTTATGGAATTCAGATTAGCAAAAAGCAGTACAATAAAAGTATATTTAAGAAAATTACGAAACATATGCCGATTAAAGATATTTTGTACAAAGATAAAAGAGAACGATTCTCATACAAATTTATTGTACTTTTACTTGCCTAAACACATAAAAAGTCTATGAAAATACTTGGAAATATTATTTGGATAGTTTTTGGAGGATTAGCAATTGCAATAGAATATTTTGCGGCTTCTTTAGTATTGATAATCACCATTATAGGAATCCCTTTCGGAATTCAAACATTTAAATTGGGAATACTCGCCTTATGGCCTTTTGGTAGCGAAATAAGAGAAAAACCACAGGCTAGCGGATGTTTAACAACTGTAATGAATATTATTTGGATACTTATTGGAGGTATTTGGATAGCTTTAAGTCATTTTGTATTAGGCATACTGTTTTTTATCACCATTATTGGGATTCCGTTTGGGCGACAACATTTTAAATTAGCCGGTTTAGCCTTAACTCCTTTCGGAAAAGAAATTATCTAAAATCATGAGTTTACTTATTCATCATATAAAAGAGCTTGTTCTTACAGAAGAAAAGCCTAAACTTTTTTATGCCGGCAAAGAAATGGCAAATATCCCAACAATTAAAAATGCGTGGATATACATCGAAAAAGATAAGATTGCCGATTTTGGGAATATGGATAATATTCCGAATATTTATAAAAACGCAACTAAAGAAATAGATGCAAGTGGAAAATTAGTTTTTCCTTCTTATTGCGATTCACACACTCATTTGGTTTACCCTACAAGTCGAGAGATTGAATATGTAGATAAAATCAAAGGTTTATCTTATGAAGAAATTGCCAAACGTGGTGGAGGAATTCTAAATTCTGCTAAGAAAATGGCTGAAGCTTCAGAAGAGCAGCTCTTTGAAGATGCAATGCTTCGATTGAATGAAATTATTCAGTATGGAACAGGCGCTGTTGAGATTAAATCGGGTTACGGTTTAAATACCGAAAACGAACTCAAAATGTTGCGTGTTATCAAACGTCTCAAAGAAAAATCACCATTAGCTATTAAAGCAACTTTTCTGGGCGCACACGCTGTTCCTCAAGATTTAAAATCCGATCCTTCAAAATATGTCGATCTTGTTATTAACGAAATGATTCCTCAAGTAGCAGCAGAAGATCTTGCCGATTATATTGATGTTTTTTGTGATACGGGATTTTTCTCGGCAGAAGACACCGACAGAATATTAAATGCCGGAATGAAATACGGAATGCGAGCAAAAATTCATGCCAATGAACTTGATTATTCCGGGGGTATACAAGTTGGAGTAAAATATAATGCACTTTCTGTAGATCATTTGGAATATACAGGAAATAAAGAAATTACAGCTTTGTTAAATACCGAAACCATGCCTACCATTTTACCGGGAGCTGCTTTCTTTTTAAATATGCCTTATGCTCCGGCGCGCAAGATGATTGATGCAGGATTGCCTATTGCTCTAGCTTCCGATTTTAATCCGGGCTCTTCTCCTTCAGGGAATATGCAGTTAATACAAGCTATGGGAAGTATTTTATATAAAATGACTCCCGAAGAAGGAATTTATGCCACAACTATTAATACAGCCTATGCTATGGGTTTAGCAGAAACACACGGAAGTATAGCAAGAGGTAAACAAGCTAATTTGTTTATAACCAAAGAGATACCAAATATAGAATTTATGCCTTATTCTTATGGAGATAATAAGATTGAGTTAGTCGTTCTGAATGGTCAAATTTTTGCATAGAAAGTTTGGTAAAAAATAAATATGTCTAAATTAGCAATCTTATAAACACAAGAGAATTATGGAAGATTTTGAAAGTATTCGACCTTATAACGATTCTGAAGTCAACGAAAAGCTAACAAAATACAATGATAGCTCAGTATTTAAGAAGCTAGTAGCACATATATACCCAACTTGGACCCAAAAAACTATTACCCGAAGAACGAAAAATATAACTTCAGCACAAGGTTTTCAAGAATTATTAATATATCCTGCAGCCAAAGCTGCGATAGACAGAAGCACGGAACACTTTGCAGTAAGTGGTTTAGATAATTTAAGTCCCGACGATAACTATTTATTTATTTCAAACCATAGAGATATTGTCTTAGACTCAACACTTCTTTATTATGTTTTGTACCAAAACGGCTATAAACCCGGACAAGTAGCTATAGGTGATAATCTGCTTTCTTCCGAACTGGTTACCGATATAGTTAAAATGAATCGGACTTTTATTGTTAAACGTAATCTTCCTGCAAGAGAAATGATAGAAGAAGCCAAAATTTTATCACGCTATATGCGATATGTTTTAACAGAAAAAAAAGATTCTATTTGGATATCTCATCGCGAAGGCAGAACAAAAGACGGAAATGACAGAACCAATCCCGGCGTACTCAAAATGATTGCTATGGATTGTCAGGGAAACAAAATGGATTATCTTAAATCCTTAAAAATTGTTCCTGTCAGCATTTCTTACGAATACGATAGCTGCGATGTTTTAAAAGCGACTGAACTTGCTGAAATAGAGCTTACAGGAAGCTATAAAAAAGATGGTACGGAAGATATGAAAAGCATTATCACAGGAGTAACTCAACAAAAAGGGCGTGTTCACTTTGCTTTTGGAGATATTTTATCAGAAGAATCATTCAATTTTAAATCAGATAAAATACAAGACCAATTTAAAGAGTTAGCCGATACTCTCGACTATTATATCCATAAGAATTTCAGGCTATTTCCGGGGAATTATATTGCTGCCGACTTGCTGCGCAAGACATCAACATATGCCGATAAATATAATGCTTGGGAAGAAGAAAAATTTATGAAAACTTTAAACGAAAAGATTGAATTAAGAAAAAATAAAGATGATTTTGAAGTATATAGACGAATATTACTTGAAATCTATGCAAATCCAGTATTTAACCAACTAGAAAAGTAAAAAAATATGAGAAAACTAATAGAATGCGTTCCTAACTTTAGCGAAGGACGCAATATGGATATCATAAAACAAATTACCGATATTATTGAAAGTGTAGATGGTATTAAACTATTAGATGTTGATCCCGGAGCAGCTACCAACCGCACCGTTGTAACTTTTGTAGGAGAACCCGAACCCGTTCTTGAAGCCGCAATCTTAAGCATGAAAAAGGCCAAAGAATTAATTGATATGCGCAAACATACAGGAGCTCATCCACGTTTTGGAGCTACCGATGTTTGCCCTCTTGTTCCCGTTTCCAATATTAGTATGGAAGAAACTGTTGAATGGGCACATAAATTGGCCAAACGGGCAGGCGAAGAATTAAACTACCCTATTTACTGCTACGAAAATGCAGCTCAAAAGCCTGAGAGAAAAAATTTAGCAACTGTTCGCTCAGGAGAGTACGAAGGGCTTAAAAAGAAACTAGCCAATCCTGATTGGCAACCCGATTTCGGACCGGCAACCTTTGTTCCGGAAACAGGTGCCACAGCCATAAGTGCTCGCGATTTTTTAGTTGCATTTAATGTAAACCTAAATACTACTTCTACCCGTAGAGCCAATGCCATCGCTTTTGATGTTCGCGAACGCGGAAGAGTAAAACGTGAAGGGAATCCTATTACAGGAAAAATTGTTTTAGATGAAAAGGGAAATAAAGTAATGATTCCCGGCACTTTAAAAGCAGTAAAAGCTATCGGTTGGTATATTGAAGAATATGGCATTGCACAGATTTCAATGAATCTTACCAATATCAATATCACTTCCGTACATAAAGCTTTTGACGAAGTGAGTAAAAGCGCTACGGCAAGAGGTATTCGTGTTACAGGATCAGAATTGGTTGGAGTTATGCCTTTGAACGCAATCTTGGATGCAGGAAAATATTTTCTTCGCAAACAAAACCGATCTGTTGGTGTTTCTAACGATGAACTTATCAAGATTGCTGTAAAATCTATGGGCTTGGATGATTTAAAACCTTTCAACCCACGTGAAAATATCATCGAATACTTGCTTGAGGATAAAGATAAAAAACAATTAGTTGATATGAACTTAGTAGGGTTTGCTAACGAAACCGCTTCTGAGTCACCTGCCCCCGGAGGTGGATCAATATCTGCTTATGTTGGCGCTTTAGGAATTTCATTGGGTACTATGGTTGCCAATTTATCTTCACATAAAGCAGGATGGGATGAGCGTTGGGAAGAATTTAGCGATTATGCCGAAGCTGGTCAAGGGTATAAAGATCAACTCCTCCATTTAGTTGATGAGGACACCAATGCCTTTAATAAAATAATGGATGCCTTTAAACTTCCAAAAGGAAGCGATACCGAAAAAACAATCCGTAAACAAGCCATTGAAGATGCATCAAAATATGCTATTGAAGTTCCACTAAAGGTAATGGAAGTTTCCTTAAAATCTATGGAGGTTATAAAGTCTATGGCAGAAATTGGCAATCCAAATTCTGTTTCCGATGCAGGAGTTGGAGCGCTATGTGCAAGAACAGCGGTTATGGGAGCTTTTTTAAATGTAAAAATTAATGCATCAGGCTTAAACGATAAGGTTTATGTAAAAGACATTCTGACAAAAGGAAAAGCTATTGAAGAAAAAGCCCAAATCCTTGAAAATGAAATTTTAGCCTTAACAAATCAGAAAATAGGTAATTCTTAAACCAAATATTATTGTAAATACTCCAGCTTACAGATATTATGATGTTCTTTAAAATAGAGGATAGGACTTTTCTTTAATTTAAAAATATAATAGGAATAC
>JAGGWH010000039.1 GCA_021157585.1 Bacteroidales bacterium
GGTTCTCAAGTTTCTTTTTGATTTCTTCTATTTCCAGTTTTACACTTAAATTATCGGTCAACAATTGACGGACCCTTGTAAATATTCGCATTATCTGGATATTTACATTTATTGCCCTTTCGCTGTTCAGTATACCTGACAACATTGCAACACCCTGTTCAGTAAATGCATATGGAAGATTTCTGCTTCCACCCCAACTTGATGTTCCAAATTGGAATATCAAGTTGTCAAACTCTTCCTTTGTTAATCGGAACATAAAATCTTCAGGAAAACGCTTGATATTTCTTTTAACAGCTTTGTTTAAGTTTCCTGTTAGAACTCCATAAAGCTCAGCCAAATCCCTATATAGCATTACCTTTTGATCACGGATAAAATATATTTTGTTCATCACTATTTCATCGGGGATTATTGACTGGATTTTATCTTTTGTCATATTTCCTGTTGTATTTGATTTTAAAATCGTAATAACCATTGGCTCCATTTAAATGAACTCCGGTTACTACTTTTAGTCTATCGTCTTCAATAGTCATACTGGTCGTATTTGAACTTGGAGTCCAAGGAGAATAAACGCCTTCATTAAAATCTGTATCGTAAAGCTCATCGTCTTTATAAGATAAGCGGATATTACCCAAATGGTCTTTATACTGGTAAATATAATCAAAACCACCTTGGGTATTTGGCTCTATATAACCTTCGGGCTGACTTATCATCTGCAAGACATTATTCTTAAAGCCTTGTAAATGTAGCGAATATTTTCAGACCGAAAACTACAATGTTTTCAATTGAAAAACTTTCTACGACCTAATCAGACCTTCAGTTTTTTGATGGAATATTCGACCGAGCAGAGAAAAGTTAAATATTTAAAACACTTTTTAGTTCTTCAATCATGAGACCATGTTTATCAGGGTTTGTTTCTTTGAATTTTTTAATATTAATCAATTTCCATTTTACAGCTGGCAAATCCTTCAATATCGATAAGGGAAACAGCTCCCATTTAGGCTCTCCCATTTCAAAACTTAGTATAAACTTTTTATCATCAGCAGAGAATTTATTATTAATGAGTTCTATCAATTTATTTCTAGTATTAATATAATCATTATAAGAAAATTCAACAGTCGTCATTCCTGCAAATTGATTATCAAATGCCAATTTCTGATCTTTTAGAACTGGAGCTATAAGTTCATTAATTGGTTTGTAATGACTGATTAAGCCTACTATAAACCCTTGCCATATTTCATTGGTAAACCCTTCGTTATCCAGCAAAAGTTTTACATCAAATAAATCTCTCGGATGTTGCCTATCAACAGCGGCACATATTTTACCACCGTATAACTCAGCCATTGAAACTACAGTTATAGCAGCAAATTTACCAAATTCATCTTGTACTAAATCAGTTACTTGCATTAATCTTGTTGGAAACACATTTCCTCTTGTAACGGTATTGACCTCGATTTTTATTTGTGCATTTTGTCCTTGACAATTTAATTTAACATCGGTTCCTCCATTTAATGAAACGGTACTGACTTTTAAATTCTTAATATTCTTTTCAAGGTCTGTTTTAATTCTATTTAGTCCTGCTTGAATATTTTCTAAAGCAAGCCCTCGCGTATCAACAGGTAAATATGTTAAATCTACATCTACCGATAAACGTGGCATATCTCTAACAAAAAGATTAATTGCAGTTCCACCTTTTAAAGCAAAATCCTTCTCTTTAGCCACATATGGTATAACCTGAAGTAATAAATCTACTTGTCTTCTATATTCTTCTTTAATCATAATTCTGCTAGTTCTTTCGGTATTGATATTTGATATTTTGAATTATACACTGCATTTTCACCTATCATTCTCTTTCCTTTTCCTAAATCGATATCTTTTGCATCAAGAAATTGAAACCAAGAATGATTTGATTTCTCGGCCATCAATAAAAATAATCGCTTTACTTTTACCGAATTACACACTTGCAATAATTCTTTTACTAGCTTGGGTTTTAAATTTACAAGTCCTTCGAATATATGATAACATTCTGTCAAATCAGCTTCTGTAGGCGATAAATATAAACATTCCATTATTGCTCGTTCTGGACTTGAAACGGTTATAGCTATCTGCTTAACTTCTATTTCTACTAGGCCTAAATTGCAAGGCAAAAATGATGTCCTTTTATGTAAGATATTCATCCCCCAATCGTGATCTAAAAACCATTTAGGCAAGTTATTCTGTAATGGGGAAAATAATTGCAATGTCTCTTTTTCGAAACGAAAATAATGACTAAAACCTAGTTGAGCTAAAGCCGATAAAGCACCTAGGTGAACTTTTATTTCAGTTTGTTTTTGGATAGCATTTATTGCTCCTTGCCACTCTACTCTGTCCTTTGGCTTTTTGTATGCTCCACGACCTACTGGCTCTAACCAAGCTGATTGAATATAGTATTTTTGTAAATTTCGAGATATGCCAAAACTCTCGAGCCAAGAACTTGTTACTACAGTTCCTGGAAGCAATAAGCCAAAGAGTTTTCTTAAATTTGTTTCTTTTCGTATCGTCATACTACTTAAATTTCAACAAATATAAGAAATATTAATATTTAGAGCAAGTTTTTTCTTAAATATATTTTATTTAAAGCAACTGGACTGCCTGTATTTTCATCTATTTAAGAATGTATTCATGTTTTCAGATGCAAAGCTTTTTTTTGACCTAATCTAAAGATTAGGCCGAGCGGGGGTATTTGGCTCTATATAACCTTCGGGCTGACTTATCATCTGCAATGAATCATTCAGGTATATATAATTACCCGAATAGACTGTAGTTGTTGTATCCGCACCTTCTGTCACTATCTTTTTTTGTTTTGTACCTAAAGCGTCGTAAATGTAGTGAATATTTTCAGACCGCAAACTACAATGTTTGTCAGGAGAAAAGCTTTTTTAGAACCTAAAGCCTCTCCGCCTTTTGACGGAAGATTAGGTTGAGTGGGGGTAAAATCTGCTAAGCATAGATTTTGTTTGATTTGACCTTCTAAGACTAATCTTTTATATAAATGATTACTAGTATGTATTTTGTCTATACAAGAATGTATTTTTGTCAGGCATAAACTTTATGGCACTATCATGTTTATTATCCATATAATATTTGAAAGATATTCCATTAACAAAATTTATCATGTCACTAGTATAATCTTCTTTTTTTTCAAATAAACCTTCGAAATCATAATTAAAAC